>NZ_CP102258.1:301875-603750 GCF_025146565.1 Bacteroides eggerthii
GGTTACGGAAGTGGTCGTAACCATACGTATCTTTCAAAAGTTCCGTTACGCCTTGCCGGCAGTTCTCGGGCAAATGGCGTTCTTTCAATTCGGGCAAACGGGGTGCCTCTCCTGTTTGTGTCATCATTAATGCTATGAAAAAAAGAAAAGAGATAGTATCCCAGCCATAGCAAAGGCCTTCGTACTACCTCTTCCTATAATTTGTCTTATCCTCAAATCGGCGGATAAAATTCAATCAAAGCGTATTAATACTCCTCCTCGTTGAAGAAGAAATCTTCTTTGCTGGGATAATCGGGCCAAATATCTTCAATACTTTCATAAATCTCGCCTTCATCTTCCATTTCCTGCAGGTTTTCAATAACCTCAAGCGGAGCACCCGAACGCATGGCATAATCTATCAGCTCGTCCTTAGTTGCCGGCCAAGGGGCATCTTCCAATTTAGATGCTAATTCCAATGTCCAATACATAGTTTCTAAGTATTAAAATTGTGAATATTAATTCCTATTTTTATTTTTCGGCAAAAGTATAACAAAATATTTCACTTGCAACTATTATTCCAAAATATTTCTTCTTTTTTCTCGTCTTGATTCATTTTACGCGAAAGAACAAACAAATAGTCAGACAAACGATTGACGTAAGCCAACAACTCCGAAGAAATATCTGCCTGCTCTGCCAAAGTAAGAATACGGCGTTCGGCACGACGGCAAACGGTGCGGCAAATATGGCAAACAGCCGCTCCCCGACATCCGCCCGGAAGCACGAAAGCGGATAAGGGAGGAAGCGTGTCATCCAACCGGTCAATTTCATGCTCTATCGTTTCCACTTGTTCCGGAGTAATGATGCTCGCTTCCTTGAGTCTGGTCCTTTCGCGATCTGTTGCAAGATAAGAGCCTACCGCAAACAGCCTGTCCTGCACCTTTTGCAGAAACAGCTTGTCGTGCTCATCAGAAAGGAAAGTAATGAGAAATCCCAAATGGGAATTCAATTCATCCACCGTACCATAGGCTTCGAGGCGGATATGGGTTTTAGAAACACGAGTCCCCCCTACCAGGGAAGTGGTTCCTCTGTCTCCGGTCTTTGTATATACAAGGCTTTTCTTCATAAACAATCGTTTTTATCGGGTCCAACATAGAAGACGCCTAAAGATAGTCAAAAGTTGACAATATAGTCTTGTTTTATCTTTGTTTTATCAAAGAAAATAATGCCGAGGTCGTAGAGGTCAAAGGTGATGCCAGTCTTTTCGTGTTGCCTGATACGCTTCCAAACAGCATGCATCTGCGATGTATAACGGATACCCTCAATTACAAAAACAGATTTTTTTGCAGTGCGGGCAATGCAGATGCGCAGCACTTCTTCCACAAACTCCGGTCGGCGGTAATCATGCAAATATAGAAAATCGACAGATGTATCACTTTCCAAGAAGAGCCCGGACAGATCAGCCGCCGCAGTATAGTCCGCTCCTTCCTTAGCGGCTTTCAAATAAAGGGAAGAAGCAGCCGGTATACCCGCATCTACAATTGTAGCGGGCTGCGCATAGTTCACCAGACGGAATAGCAACCGCTTCACCTTTACAGACTCGTAACTCCACATCCGGTCTTTCTGCGGCGCAAGTTTCTTTTGCTCGGCAGCCAACTCCCTATATTTATAATAAGGAGTTGTTTCATAGATGACGTGTGTAATCAGATTGAACGCAAAAGGCGAATGTACTCCATAACCGCAACGGTGGCGGAAGCGATACAACCAAATGAAAGGACGTTTCAACGCAAGCAATATACGGTTCATTACAAATTATTCTTTAATTACATCGCAAAAATACGGAAAAACCGGAAACAGAAGCCAATTACGCTGCTTTTACTTCGACATTCTTCAGAAGTCCTCTTTGTCCAATGAAATATTTCACCCTATACACCCGTTTGGGAAAGGGAGTCAGATGCATACCTCACAAAAAATCATTTGAGGCAAATCTACTTAAAAAACGGTAACTGCTTGTTAATAAGGAATCTTTTTCATAACTTAGACAAGCAAAGAGATGCCCAAATGGCACAACCGGACACAAAGAATAAGACACTTTTATTGTTATACCGATGATACTTAGACAGATACGGACATCATGTTTACTTATCAGGAATACATTAAGGACTATATTATGAAAACATGTTTACCAGTCCTCTTATATGCATTTTGCATCTTTTCTCCGATGTACATACAGCATCTTTTTTTGATGAGCTCAGAAAAAACGCACAACAAAAACTCATACAGAATTCATACAAATTACTAAAAACACACAAAATGAAAAAAGTATTATTGGCATGTTCCGTACTATTAGCCACAGCATGCGGCAATAGCCCCGACCAGAACCTGAAGCTGAATGAACTTGAGTACTTTGAAACTCAAGGAGTCAACGTATTGGTTTACAGCAACCTCTTCTCCGGTGGCTTCAATGACGAGAAGAACTCCGGCATCGAGCTCATCCACCATGGTGTACGCACTGCACAAGGTGGGGCCATCAGGCTTTCCAATACTCCCGAACAATGGGATTTGGTTCCTTCTACCCCATCAAGAAAAGTGAACATTGAGGACAACTCCATCGAAGTAGCCCTCCGCTATGACGATTTCGACTTCGACTCCCGCATAGTAGTGACAGGAAAAGGTAAAGCCGTTGAAATCTCCGTTTATCTGGATAAGCCCCTCCCACAGGAACTGGAAGGAGACGCAGGATTCAACCTTGAGTTCCTGCCTTCACAATATTGGGGAAAAGCTTACATCATGGACGGACAGCCCGACCGGTTCCCACGCTATGCCGTAAGCAACACCATCACCCGTCCCAATTCCGAGAAGATCAAACAATTTAAAGGATACAAAACTTATGACGACCGGGGAACAGGCCGATTCGTAGACCCGCTGCCATTGTCCACCGGACGTACCATGATATTGGCGCCCGATGCTCCCGAACGTACCGTAAAAGTAACCTCCCAAGATGCTGATCTGATGCTATTCGATGGACGCATGCTGGCCCAGAACGGATGGTTCGTGCTGCGAAGCATTCTGCCTCCCGGCAAAACCGGCAAAGTATTGACCTGGACTGTGGAACCGAATGCCATCAAAGACTGGATAAGAGAACCTAATATTGGTTTCTCTCAAGTGGGTTACCTTCCCTCACAGCCCAAAGAAGCTATCATAGAACTGGACAAAAAAGATAAAATAATCTCCAGCGCTTCTGTCTATCAAGTAAAAGAAGACGGTTCAGAAGTAGAAGTATTTACCGGAAAGACCTCTATGTGGGGGGCTTACTTCAAGTACAACTATGCAAAATTCGACTTTTCCGAAGTGAAGGATCCGGGCATATACTACATCAAGTACGGCAATGTGAAAACAAACAATTTCCTCATCGACAAAACTGTGTACAACCATATCACCGACGCCACCACCGATGTATGGATTCCCATCCACATGAATCATGTGACAGTGAATGAAGGATACCGCATCTGGCATGGCGAACCTTTCAAAGAAGGCTATCTGCAAGCTCCCCCCAGCACAGACCATTTCGACCTGCACAGCCAAGGTCCAACTACCGACACCAAGTATAAGGCGCTGGAACTAATTCCCGGATTAAACGTAGGCGGCTACTTTGATGCAGGCGACTTTGATATAGAGACTGGCGCCAACATCAATGTTGTCCAGAATTTTGTCAGAACCTGGGAGCTCTTCAAGCCGTTACGCGACGAAACATTCGTCAGCGAAAAACAACGCTACGTAGATCTCCACCGCCCGGACAGTATTCCCGACATTATCCAATACATAGAGCATGGCGTATTGAACCTTGTGGCACAAGCCGAAAATATCGGGCACATGTCACAGACTCTTTCCAATTCCGTACTCGACAACTATCACCACCTGGGAGATGCTGCATCCATCACCGACGGACTCCACTATGACCCCAAATTGGCTCCCTATGAGAAATCTGCCGATGGAAAATCCAGCGGTACTCCGGATGACATGTGGGCCTTTACAAGCCGTAACCCAAGTCTGGACTTCCGGGCAGCCACCATGTTTGCTGCTGCAAGTCGCGCTTTGAAGGGTTACAATGACGACCTTTCGGCAAGAGCCTTGAAACAGTCGAAAAGATTGCTGAAAGAGGCTACGGAACTGATGCCGGAAAGCTCTCCTAAAAATAAAAGACAAAAAGTTACTGAAGACATGGCTGCGAATCTGCAACTATACGTTTCTACCGGAGAGAAGAATTATTTGAAACGCTTCACACAGGAAATATGGCAGTCATTGGAAGGCAATGTCAACTATAATATCATGACTGCTATGGACGCTATTCCTTATATGGATGCTTCATATAAAGAGAAACTGCGCCCATACGTCCTTAAATACAAGGAATATCTCGACAGCCTGAACCACGACAACCCCTACGGATTGCCAATCGGACGCGGTAACTGGGCAGGAAATGGCGGCATGGTCAATTTCGGCACCACAGTCTGCTTTGCCAGCAAATATTTCCCAGACATCATCGACAGCAGTTATGCATTCAAAGTTGCCAACTGGCTATATGGTTGTCATCCCTATCACAACTACTCATTTGTGGCAACCGTTGGAGCTACCCGTCCCAAAGCTGTCTTCTACGGCAACAACCGGGCCGATTTCTCCGCCATCCCCGGTAACATGGCTCCCGGTGTATTGTTCAGACAACCCGACCACTTCGAGAACTATGATGACTGGCCATTTCTTTGGGGACAAAACGAAGGCACTATTGCAGGAAACACAAGCTATGTAATTTTCGGCCATGCTTTCAGAGACCTGGTACGCTGATCCATTACGTACAAAAGAACATCGGGTCTGAATAACGATAAACAAGGGGATGTGCAAAACGATATACCGATCAGAGTTTTGGCATCCCCTTCATAATACTAGTGCGGAAACCATAAAATCTCCGCCGGCTGAAACATACGGAGAGATATATTGGCTTAGATTTTTGCTCCGGACTACAATCTTTTCATTTTTATTCGTTCCTTTGTACTAAACTTAACAATAGAATGATATGAAAACAATTTATTTATCGCTGGTAGGATTATCTCTCGCCTTAATATCATACAGCCAAACATATACACCTCAAAAAGAAAACGGCTGGTATCATATTATAGACGGACAACAAGATAGTATTTCTTGTGAGCCAATCGTTACAGTTGCAGATTTCACCGATTTAAGGTTGGTTTATGACTCTTTTGGTCAACCGGTTATTTCCGGGAGAGTCAGCAAATCCAAACTGGGCAAATGGACTGATGCCACTGAAAAGAGCATAGGAAAACGCATTGGGTTTGTGTTTAATGATACAGTTATAACTGCCCCACAGGTCAATGCAAGAATAGACAGCGGTAATTTTCAAATATCCGCTCCACAGGGTCATGATCTGAAGAGAATTTATCTGCAGCTGACCAGCCACAGCCAGCGGTGTCAGCATCCTTTTCGGCAGCGAAAAAATTGAAAGAACTGGAACGGGCCAATATTGCTTTTAAGAGTAAGGTAGATATACGTGACAAACAAAGTTATTTATTGAATGACCGTATAAAGATAATCTCCCAAAAAAATGTTTCAGCCATGTTTCAGCTGGAAAATAGAAAACCCTTGCAAATTTTTTATTTACAAGGGTTTATCTTCATCTTCTTGTACCCAGACCCGCATTTGAAATAATTAAAGTGGGGAAAATGTGGGTAAAAAGAAAAATGCGGAAAAACGCCACAATTACACTGTATTTCAATATGTTATAATCCTATTAAATTTTAATCCAAGTTAATCGAATTGCAAAATATTTAGCAGATGTGGGGAAAATGTGGGGAAAATATTTATATTTGCAGCAGAGTAAAATTCAACCTGAAAGTCTATGAAAGTAACCTTTATCATTAAAAAAGCAGCCAAACGATATGATACAGAATCCATGGCTACAATCTATGTCCGTTTTAGAAACGGAAGGCAGTTAGACTCCGTTGCTCCTACTCAGTTAGCCATCAATCCCAATCTATGGGATGATAAAGACGAATGTGTAAAAACGAAAGCTGTCTGCAATGAAGAAATGCGTACCCATATAAATGAAGAGATACGCCAGTTGAAAACCTATATCGAGAAGGTATATCAACAAGAAAAGGAAGCAATAGACAAAGAATGGCTAAAAACAACACTTGATAAATTTTACCATCCTGAAAAATATTTTTTGCCGGAGGAAGTGGTTATCAAGCCTACCATTGGAGAACTATTCGATGAATTTCTAAACAAGCACCCTTTGTCGGAAGTACGAAAGAAAAATTTCCGGGTTGTCAAAAGAGCCTTACTGCGTTATGAACTATATGTAAGGGCTACAAAGAGAGGACAAAAGGGCTTTATCCTTGATGTGGATTTGGTAACACCTGACACGCTTCGGGATATGTGGGATTTCTTTCAGAACGAATACCAGTATTATGAACTTTACCCGAGCATTTATGAAGCCATTCCCGAAAAGAGGACACCACAGCCCAGAAGCAAAAACACGCTGATAGACTGTTTTTCAAGAATACGCACATTCTTCCTGTGGTGCTTCGATAACAAACGCACCACAAACAGACCTTTCGACAAGTTTCCGATAGAGGAGTGTACATATGGTACACCTTATTATATAACACTCGAAGAAAGGGACAGGATTTTTAATGCAGACCTTTCTGCCACCCCACAACTGGCAATACAGAGGGATATATTCATATTTCAGACACTGATAGGATGCAGGGTGAGCGACCTGTACCGAATGACCAAACTAAATGTGGTCAATGAAGCCATAGAATATATTCCCAAGAAAACCAAAGAGGGGAATCCGGTTACGGTACGTGTTCCACTTAACGACAAAGCGAAAGAAATCCTTGAACGCTACAAAGAATATGAGGGAAAACTGTTGCCGTTCATATCCGAGCAAAAGTACAATGATGCCATAAAAAAGATATTCAAATTAGCTGGAGTTGACCGCATCGTAACAATCTTAGACCCGTTGACGCACAACGAAATCAAACGACCTATTTATGAAGTGGCAAGCAGCCATCTGGCAAGACGTACGTTTATCGGCAATATCTATAAAAAAGTGAAAGACCCGAACCTTGTTTCCGCACTGTCGGGACACAAGGAGGGAAGCAAAGCTTTCAGACGATACAGGGATATTGACGAAGAAATGAAGAAAGACCTTGTAAAACTATTAGACTGATACTTGTATGGGACAACAGGAATATGATAATTTCAAAAGACTGATAAAGGAATGGCTCGACAGCCATCCGAATGAATATGCCGATTTTGTAGAAGAAATGAACGACAAGAAGTTCAAAGGGTTCTTCAATATTTTCAATACGGCTGTAAGGCTTGTTCCGAAATATAAAGAAGCAGCACGCAAGAGAATAGGCGATGATAGAAACCCTGATTTCGAGGAACTGGAAAATGTTCTTTTACAATCAGACCTTGCCGAGAAGATAGTGAATGAGTTTCATACCCCGAACAAGAGAAGTATTGTTCCTGCCATGCTTGCATGGCTCTATTACGGACGAAGCTATGAGTGCATGGTGGAACAGGGTGAGGAACTGACCAAAAGAAAGGATATTCCCACCTTATACAAATGGCTTGTTTCCGGCATGGTCAAATTCATTATCAGAAAAAGCATCGCCAATGGCATGAGAACCAAAGAGGACTGGCAAGTATTCAGGAAGCAACAGAAAGCCATTGAGGAAAACTCTCTCGTGGAATGGGCAATAGAAGAAGATGAAGACATGGACGAGGAAGAAACAGATATGCTGCAGGAAGAACAGCCAAAGACCGCAGGACGCAAAGCCGACACACGCACGTTGCCAGAACTTCTGATAGAAAGGCATGACATACTGATTGAAAGAATTGGCACACGATTGAAAACCCATGCTACGGAAACAGATATAGCACGACTGTTTATCGCACTGGTGGAATACCGATTCATGCGGAAGTGTCCCATCAAGACTTTCAGAAACGCACTGTACGAGCAGTTCAAGGAACAAGAAATCGTCCACGAAAGAGGCATCCAGAAAGCATACAGAAATCTCACTTCTCCGTTTGGAAACAGCAAGAAACTGGTAAAAGACATTGGTGAAGACCATGAAGCCATCGAGGAATTGAAAGCCTATCTATCCAATTGAAGTTCGTTTAATTCGCTTTTCGTTTTTACGAATTTAACGAATTGAATATCATTGTTTTACGATTGATTTTCATTATATATTTGCGCCACTATCCTAATCGGGGTAGTGGCTTTTCGTTTATAATACTGCCGAAACGGGAAGTCTTACAACCGGCAGTTTCAAGAAGCCTATGACAGACATATTGGCAATTATCCAAAACGGAAACGGCAACATCAAGTTGGAAGTAACAGGAGAAGATTTGCTATTATTCTCCAACCAGTTAATCAGCCGTGCGAAGCATGAACTTTCTACCGCCATTGCGGAAGCAAGAAAGGAGAAGTATCTAACCAAAGAGGAAGTGAAAAAGATGTGCGGTGTTTGTGATACCACACTCTGGCACTGGTCTAAGAAAAACTATCTGAAGCCTGTAAAGGTTGGAAACAAGGTCAGATACCGACAATCCGACATTCAGAGAATTTTAGGTGAACACAATCCTTTAATCTAAGCCTATGAAGGAGGAAGAATATATGCGCGTAGGAACAACTTTGTACAAGGTGGTCAATCAGCCATGCGCCAATGGCGGTTATGAGAAGAAACGTGTCGTATGGAACAACAGCACATTACGGCAGGACTATGGAAAGAATTATCTTGCCACCGTCCCCAAGTATGACGGCTTTTGCACCGTTCCCAACCATTTGAACTACCAAAAGGAGATTGAGGGATTTCTGAACCTTTACGAGCCTATAGAGCATAAACCGCAGCAGGGGGACTTCTCCCACATCCAATCCTTGATGCGGCACATCTTCGGGGAACAATACGAGCTGGGTATGGACTATATGCAACTGCTGTATCTACAGCCGACACAGAAGCTGCCTATTGTCCTACTTGTTTCAGAAGAACGCAACACAGGCAAAAGCACGTTCTTGAACTTCCTGAAAGCCGTGTTTGAGAACAACGTGACTTTCAACACCAACGAAGATTTCCGCAGCCAGTTCAATTCCGACTGGGCAGGAAAGCTACTAATCGTTGTGGACGAAGTTTTGCTCAACCGCAGGGAAGACAGCGAACGGTTGAAAAACCTGAGCACCACTTTCACCTACAAGGTGGAAGCCAAAGGCAAAGACCGAACGGAGATTGCTTTCTTCGCCAAGTTCGTGCTATGTTCCAACAACGAATATCTGCCTATACTCATAGACGCAGGAGAAACACGCTACTGGGTGCGGAAGATAATGCCGTTGCAGAGTGATGATACCAACTTTCTGCAAAAGCTAAAAGCGGAAATACCCGCATTTCTTTATTTCCTGACCCAAAGGGAACTATCCACAACACAGGAAAGCCGTATGTGGTTCAACCCAAGACTGACACATACCGCAGCCTTGCAGAAAATAATCCGAAGCAACCGCAACCGACTGGAAATAGAAATGACCGAGTTGTTGCTTGACATCATGTCGAACATGAACGTGGAAAGCGTATCATTCTGCCTGAACGACCTTGTAACCTTGCTACTCTATTCACAGGTCAAGGTTGAAAAGTATCAAGTGAGGAAAGTTGTGCAGGAAGTATGGAAACTTACTTCTGCACACAATTCGCTATCCTACACCGCTTATGAGTTCGCACCCCATCGTGAGTGCCACTATGAGCCGAAAAGGAAAACTGGTCGGTTTTATACGGTAACGAAAGAACAACTGACCGCTATCTAATTATTTTGATGAAATGATGAATAAGGGAAGTAATATATTGCCTTACAGATAGATATGTATTCATCAAACACTCATCAACAACGATTGCTGATGAAAAAAGAAAACATCATTTCTCTTTTGGCAAGCAATCTGATGAGAAAAAGATGAGCCGATATAACGCTGTTTAACAGTGTGTTAAATTCCAAATTCATCAAATCATCATTTTTCATTCACCAACAAATCCGCAAGAAAATGACAATAGAAGAAGCTAAAAGCATACGAATAGCCGACTACCTGCACAGCTTGGGTTATTCACCAGTAAAACAACAAGGTATCAACCTTTGGTACAAATCTCCGTTTCGGGAAGAGAGTGAAGCATCGTTCAAAGTGAATACCGAACGTGAACAATGGTATGACTTCGGTTTGGGAAAGGGCGGAAACATCATTGCACTGGCTGCACATCTGTACGCTACCGACCATGTACCTTACATCTTGAAACGGATAGCAGAGCAGACACCGCACGTGCGCCCGGTATCTTTCTCTTTTGGAAAGCAAAGCTCTTCTGAGCCGAGCTTCCAACAGTTGGAGATTGTTCCGCTGTCATCTCCTGCCCTGCTTGCCTACTTGCAAGGTAGAGGAATTAACATAGAACTGGCGAAAAGAGAATGTAGTGAAGCACGTTTCACCCACAACGGCAAGCGATACTTTGCCATCGCCTTTCCCAATGGTTCTGGTGGGTTTGAGGTTCGCAACCGCTATTTCAAGGGCTGCATCGCCCCAAAGGAAATCTCCCACATCAGACAATCGGGGAAAGCGAGGAACACTTGTTATGTGTTCGAGGGTTTCATGGACTACCTTTCCTTTCTGACATTGAGACAGGAGAGCTGCCCGAATTATCCGGAGTTGGACGGACAGGACTACATCGTATTAAACTCCGTATCGAATGTAAACAAGGCTCTCTATCCGTTGGGCAATTACGAACGCATCCACTGCTTTTTTGACAACGACCATGCAGGCATAGAAGCTCTCCAACAAATCCGCAAGGAATACAGCAGAGACCGATACATCCGTGACGCTTCACAGATTTACAGCGGATGCAAGGACTTGAACGAATACTTACAGAAACAGGTTGAAAGAAAAAGGCAAGTCCAATCCGTCAAAGGGATGAGCAGCCAGTCACCGAAAAAGAAAAACGGCTTTCGGTTATAGCCCACTATAACTACACGCTCCGCTTTCGTAGTTGTGGGCTCTCCCGAGGGGATTAGGACTTTGCCCTAATAACCCACTCAGGGCGTTTCACCCCTGAGAACCCCGAGCAAAGAGTGACCCTCTCTTTGCAATCTCCGCTTATGGGTTACCCCTAAGAACCCCTCTGCGAAAGCGAGCAAAGTAAATCAATTGTAAACAAAGAAAAGAAGCTATGGCAACAAAATCAAGCATACACATCAAGCCTTGCAACATCGCATCGAGCGAGGTACACAACCGAAGGACTGCCGAATATATGCGTAACATCGGGGAGTCCAGAATCTATGTCGTTCCCGAACTCTCCACCAACAACGAACAGTGGATAAATCCCGACTTCGGCACTCCCGAACTGCGAACTCATTATGACAATATCAAGCAAATGGTCAAGGAAAAGACCGGACGTGCCATGCAGGAAAAGGAAAGGGAACGCAAGGGAAAGAATGGAAAAATTATCAAGGTGGCGGGATGTTCACCCATTCGTGAAGGAGTATTGCTCATCAGACCGGATACCACACTGGCTGATGTACGCAAATTCGGTGAAGAGTGTCAAAGACGCTGGGGCATCACACCGTTGCAAATCTTCCTGCACAAGGATGAAGGGCATTGGCTGAACGGTCAACCGGAAGCGGAAGACAGGGAAAGCTTCAAGGTCGGGAACAGATGGTTCAAGCCGAACTATCATGCCCATATCGTTTTCGACTGGATGAACCACGAAACCGGAAAGAGCAGAAAGCTCAATGACGAGGATATGGCAGCCATGCAGACCTTGGCTTCCAATATACTTCTGATGGAACGTGGGCAGGCAAAAGCTGTCACTGGTAAGGAGCACTTGGAGCGAAACGATTTCATCATAAAAAAACAGAAAGCCGAACTGCAACGTATAGAGGAAACCAAACGACACAAGGAGCAACAGGTAAGCCTTGCCGAGCAAGAACTCAAACAAGTAAAAGCAGAGATACGCACGGACAAACTCAAAAGTGCAGCTACCGATGTAGCCACTGCCATAACCAGTGGTGTAGGTTCTCTTTTCGGAAGTGGAAAGTTGAAAGATTTAGAACAATCTAACGAGAATTTACGTCATGAAATTGCCAAACGTGACAAGGGCATTGATGAATTAAAAGCCAAGATGCAACAAATGCAGGAACAGCATAGTAAGCAGATTCGTAACCTGCAAGGAATACATAATCAAGAACTTGAAGCCAAAGACAAGGAAATTTCACGATTGAACGCCATTCTTGAAAAAGCGTTCAACTGGTTCCCATTGCTCAAAGAAATGTTGAGAATGGAAAAGCTCTGCTATGCCATCGGATTTACCAAAGATATGATAAACAGTCTTTTGACAAAAAAGGAAGCTATCAGATGCAATGGTAGGATTTATTCCGAAGAACACAAACGTAAGTTTGACATCAAGAATGATATTTTCAAGGTGGAAAAGAATCCAACCGATGATAGCAAACTGATACTGACCATAAACAGACAGCCGATAGGCGAATGGTTTAAGGAGCAATGGGAAAAATTAAGGCAAGGTTTGCGACAATTAGCAGAAGAACCAAGAAAAAGTAGAGGATTCAGAATGTAATTATGATAGTATTTGATTGTATCTCAATAAAATTAAATATCTTTGTAAGCGGATTGAGGCTACTCTATCCAAGACATATTAGAATTTAGAAGAAGCGTTATGCTTATTTCTTGCGAATGAAAACCTGAGAAACTTTCAAACGTGTACAAGAATAGCATAGTGGTTCTCACGCTATAGCGTGGGCTGCTATTGTTACATCTGTACACAAAGGTTTTCTCAGGACCTTCATTCAAAGACGTGGCATTACAGTTCCACGCTTCGTGATATTATAAAGTCCTTGTGGCAGCTGGAGGTGTATAATTAAAACAGTTAGTTGATATGAAACAGAATATATGCGTGGTAATATTTTTATTGCTTTCAACCATATGTAAAGCCCAAACATTCATATACCCCCAAAACGATTCTATCCTGACAGAATATAATGATGGAAAATTTTGGGCTTATTTAAACAAAAATGATTTTGTTGTAGGTCTTTCATGCTTTGAGGAAAAAGATGATTATGGAAAATACTATCACTTGGATATTTTTATCAAGAATTTAAGTGAAACCCCAATTGTATTCCAACCTGATAGCGTACACTCTAATCTACTAACAAAAAAAGATGATACTTTAAAACTTGAAGTATATACAAATGAAGAATATCAAAAAAAAATAAAACGCTCACAAGCATGGGCTATGGCATTATATGGAATCTCTGCCGGCATTAATGCAGGAACAGCAGGATATTCAACATCCTATTCTACGTCTTATTCTTCTAATGGTTATGCTTACACTACCATAACCAATCATTATGACGCTAATGCAGCATACCAAGCAAATGTCGCATCTACCAATCAAATGCTTACATTAGGACAAATGATGGATAATGACCGAACTATACGTGAACAAGGATATTTAAAAACCACAACTATTTATCCCGATGAAGCTATTATTGGCTATATGAATATTAAAAGGGAAAAAGGTAAGATTTTGATTGTAAACATTCCCATCGGAGATTATATTTATACTTTCAAATGGGATGTAAATAGGAAGAAATAAATACAGTAATAGCTATACTATTACCCTTAATTTTAATCACTTAAATGATTTACCTATGAAGAAACTTACGATTATTTTTTATTTATTTTTAATTCCATTATGTGTTTTTGCACAAAATGAAAGTTCCATTTCACATACCAAAACAGTTAATGATTCTACTTTGATTAAAATACATGCTATTGTAGAAGATATAGATTTTCGTATGCATGGACTTGATAGATACAAGCTATATCCAACAGAAAATATATATAATTTTCTGCAATTAGATACAATGACAGGGAAAATAGAAATTGTACAATGGTCTTTGGATGATGATAAAGAAGGTTCTGCAACCCTTAATAACGAAGACCTATCTCTTGGTACAGGCTGTGGAACATTTGAATTATATCCAACAAAAAATATATATCAATTTCTTTTGTTAGATAAAGTAACAGGAAGAAGATGGCATGTTCAATGGGGATTTGAATCAAGTAAAAGATGGATAAAAAGAATCTATTAAATCAGTAATATGCATATTGCCATCACCGTTATCTTTTTTGCAGTGGTAATCTTTATTAAATTGAAGATGCCAATGTGGAAAGGCAAGTATTCTGAAAAACTTGTGAATAACAAGATTCAAGAGTTACCAGAAGAGTATGTTGTTTTTAATGATTTACTATTCGAAAGTAACGGATATTCAACACAAATTGACCATATTGTAGTTTCACCTTATGGTGTCTTTGTAATTGAAACAAAGGGATATAAAGGTTGGATTTTGGGCAGAGAGAACGGTGAATACTGGACGCAAACCATCTATAAAAGTAAACATCAATTTTACAATCCGATAAAACAAAACGCTGGACATGTAAGATTTTTGCATCATTTGCTCAAATGTTCAACGGATATACTTTTTATTCCAATTGTCGTTTTCAATAACAGTGCGGAATTAAAAGTGCATGCTGACAATAACATAGTTGTAAACAGATATAATCTAAAACGTGCTATATTACAATACAGAACTGCTGTTCTTAATCAGGAGACCATAAATTGGATAATACAGACAATTAACCAGAATCGCATAATCGCTGATAAAGAGAAACTAAAACAGCATAAGCATAACGCAAAGGCTCGGCAATACAGAAGTTCACGCCTAATAAATCAAGGTGTTTGTCCTCAATGCGGAGGACATCTCATTTTGAGGAAAGGCAAGTACGGCACTTTCTATGGATGTTCAAACTTTCCCACATGCAAGTTTACCATAAACTCATAAATAGCAATCCTTGTTTTATATAGTATCAGAACATAAAACTAAACCCTTTCTTTCGTGATACATTGAATCGTTCAATTTCTATAGAAAGTGATTTCTTCAACTGCCTTGCCATAAAGTCCAAAAACGGCTGATTAGTTTCTTCATTCTGACATTGGCGCAGGGAAAGAATATATTCTTCTCTATCTTCTTTAAATATTTTGGTCGGAAAAAGGTGATAACAAAATTGGATGTAGTTCATCAGTAATCGAGCCGTTCTTCCGTTGCCATCCACCCACGGATGAATAGTTACTAAATTAAGGTGGGCATTAAAGCTCAATTCGTATTGTTCTCGAAGTGTTCCCATTTTTTTTTGCTTCTCTTGAAGAATCGCACAAAGTTCATCCACCTTAGCAGGAACTTTCAAATAGTTCATATAAGAATGTCCACCAACACCAGCCGTAACACCACATAGACGGAACTCTCCTTTAGAAGAATCAAAAGAGCCGCCCAACACACTGTGAACGCTGCCAGTAGTACGCATCAACATTGCATTCAACCTTTTCAGAAAAGCAGGAGTTATAGGTACAAGACTGCCTGATTCAGTTTTGGCAAGTTCATACGCTTGCTTCAAATCTTCATTCATCAGATGATGTACAAGCGGTTTCCCTTTCGCTGTTACTCCCTCGTCAAAGAGAAGCTGCGTATCAAGTTCGGTCAACGTTGAGCCTTCTATGGCTGTGGAATGGGTAATGAGAGAATAAAGGTAGTACTTGTCATAGTCCACCGCTTCACTGATACCAAGTTTTTGAAACTTCTGGTACAACAGTTCTATTTCTTGCCAAACACCTTGTTCCATTACTTTTATTTAATAGGCTTTATTTCTTTTCAAAGGTAACTTATTTACTACGTTCAACCAAAAGAAATAATGACTTACTGCTATATTTTTTGCACGTGTGGGGAAAATGTGGGGAAAATTCAAGCAAAAGAAAAAGCTAAGTATTGAACTATCAAATACTTAGCTTTCTTTCTTGTACCCAGACCCGGGGTCGAACCGGGATGGAAGTGAATCCACTGGTGTTTGAGACCAGCGCGTCTACCGATTCCGCCATCTGGGCATATTTGATTTCTCAAATGCGGTGCAAAGATACGGCTTTTTTTGAAACCTGCAATACTTTCTACAAAAAAAGGCGAAAAAAGTAATAAAATATCTACGAACCATTCCTCATTTGTAAAATATGCAGTACTTTAGCAGAAACTTTTAAAACATTTAATATGATGACCAATAAGGATAATTTCTGTGTAATCATGGGTGGCGGAATCGGTAGTCGTTTCTGGCCTTTCAGCCGCAAAACTCTTCCGAAACAGTTTTTGGATTTTTTCGGCACAGGGCGTTCATTATTGCAACAGACATTCGACCGGTTCAGTAAAGTAATCCCCACAGAGAACATACTGGTCGTAACCAATGACCTATATGCAGACTTGGTAAAAGAACAGCTCCCTGAGTTGCAGCCCAAACAGATTTTATTAGAGCCTACACGTAGAAACACAGCTCCCTGCATTGCATGGGCAGCCTATCATATTCGCGCGCTGAATCCCAATGCCAATATCGTAGTAGCACCCTCGGACCACCTCATCCTGAAAGAAAGCGAATTCCTCACAGCCATTGAGAAAGGTCTGGCCTTTGTTGCGAAATCAGACAAATTACTGACTCTCGGCATTAAGCCCAACCGCCCCGAAACAGGTTATGGCTATATACAAATTGCCGAACAGACTGAAGACAACTTCTATAAAGTAAAAACTTTTACAGAAAAACCGGAACTGGAACTGGCTAAGGTATTCGTAGAAAGCGGAGAATTTTATTGGAATTCCGGTCTTTTTATGTGGAACGTAAACAGCATCATTAAAGCCGGAGAACAGCTTTTACCCGAATTAGCCTCTAAGCTGGCAACCGGGAAGGACGTATACGGAACCCCGGAAGAAAAGAAATTCATAGACGAAAACTTCCCTGCATGCCCCAACGTATCTATCGACTTCGGCATTATGGAAAAAGCGGACAATGTATATGTATCATTAGGCGATTTCGGCTGGTCTGATTTAGGAACATGGGGATCTCTATATGACCTTTCTCAAAAGGATGAAACAGGCAATGTTACGCTGAAGTGCCAGTCATTATTATACAACAGCAAAGACAATATCGTTGTTCTTCCTCAAAACAAACTTGCTGTCATTGACGGTCTGGAAGGCTACCTAATTGCCGAATCGGATAATGTGTTGCTGATCTGCAAGAAAGATGAAGAACATTCTATCCGTAAGTATGTAAATGATGCACAAATCAAACTGGGTGAAGATTACATTTAACAGCATCGGGCCAAACATCCGCAAGCTGTATATTCTTCCCCAAAAAGAAGTTAACTTCGGGTATACAGGATGTTAACTTCATAAAAACACAAAGTTAACATCATCTGCCGAATAAAGTTAACTTCATAAAGAGCAAATAAAAAAGCGGTAGTTGGAAATAGCAACTACCGCTTTCATTTTTATATCGGGGAGGAAATCAAATCTTTTAGAGAGCCATACGAATAGACTCGGCTACTGCCTTAAATTCTTCATCTGTCAATTTCAGTTTCGGATTAGAAAAAAGCATATCCTTTTCATTCTGCATAGGAATCAGATGGATGTGTGCATGAGGCACTTCCAAACCCAGAACCGCTTCGCCCACTTTCTTACAAGGAAAAGCTTTGCCAATAGCCAATGCCACTTTCTTCGCAAAGACATGCATTGCAGCCAAATCCTCATCGTTTAAATCAAAAATATAATCCACCTCCTGCTTTGGAATGACCAACGTATGACCTTTCACCAATGGGTTAATATCAAGGAAAGCAAAGAATTTATCATTCTCCGCCACCTTGTAGCAAGGTATCTCACCTGCGATAATTCTGCTGAATATTGTTGCCATAACTGTAATATTATGTATAAAATAAGGCAAGCCCGTATAACGGACCTGCCTTTTCTTTAAAATGATATGTTCACTACTTCCAAATTGATGATACCCTGCGGTACTTTAATTTCAGCTACATCACCTACCTTCTTGCCAAGCAAACCTTGTGCAATCGGAGTATTTACAGAAATTTTTCCCTCTTTCAGGTTAGCTTCACTTTCAGAAACGATGGTATATGTCATTTTCATTCCATTCTTCACGTTCTTTAGTTCCACTTTATTCAATATCTGTACGCTGTCAGTCTTTAACTTGGACTCATCAATAATCTTGGCATCGGCAATCACTTGCTTCAATTTATTGATTTTCATCTCAAGCAACCCTTGCGCTTCTTTTGCAGCATCATATTCTGCATTTTCAGACAAGTCGCCCTTGTCGCGTGCTTCGGCGATAGCAGCCACAATTTTGGGGCGTTCTACCGTTTCCAGCTGTTTCAAATCGGCTAACAACTTATTGTAGCCTTCTTCTGACATATAAGCCATACTTTTTTCCTCCTTATTTTTATATTGTTTTTAATGGTGCTATAAACAAAAAAGAATTCCAACATGGTCAGCATGCTGGAACCCTCTTTCCTATTTCCTTTGCAAAGATAGACTTTTAAATAATGCGTGTCAAGCAAAAAGTACTGCTTTGTAACATATTTAAATGAAATCTTCTTATTTATAACACGTTACAGCAAAGCCTTCACCGCTGCATCCAAGTCTTTTATAGTCTCACCGCGAGCGCTCAATTCGCTTCTTCTATTAATGAGGAAGACAGCAGGAAGCGACTGCACATTATAGGCAGCAGCTACACTGGAATATACCCCATTGGCATCGCGCACACATACCCAAGGCAAGTTATCAGCTGTTGTTTTCCAATAATGTTCGTCCGCATCCAAAGAAACCTGATAAATTTCCAATCCCTGAGCGGCATACTTATCGTACAGATCGCGCAACATATAATTATGTGTAGGAGAAACCGCACTCTGATAAATAGTGAAATCCAGAATGACAACTTTACCTTTCAGGTCGCTTAGCTTATGCATATTGCCTTTCATGTCGCGCAAGTTAATATCGATGATACCGATTTCTGAAACGGCCTCTGTCGGGAGTTCCATAACTTTCTGCTGCGGGGCACGAGTATTCTTCATTCCCTTTATTACGATATTATAAAGATTTTTCGAACGGTCGGCATGCGGATAATAGTTATTCAGGCTCGTTGCCACAGCAGCAAAACACTTGACATCATCTTTATTGTTCAACGGATCAAATATCAAGTAATTATTCAATTTCTGGAACAAAGCAAAATAAGCGGATGCCGTATTTGGAGCTGCAAAAATATAATTTATTTTCACTTCGTCCTTGTAGTCCTTCATTAATGCAGCAAGACTATCTTCAAACACATCCGCTCCAATCTGACGGGCCTGCATACTTTGAATCAATGCATTCACATTATTCTGAAGTTGCATTTGCTTCAATGTAAGTTCTTTTATCTTAACACTATTTGCCGACCCCTCTACTGTATAAGCCGTAGAAAAATCCGCATATGGTGCATCCAGTCGAACCGTTTCCGTAGAATCTATGGAAAAGTTGATAACCTTATCATCTACCCGTAAACGGTAAAACTCCGGAGAAACCGGGCGTACCTGTTTGAAAGCAAACGTACCGTTACCCTTCAACTTGACAGAGTCTAAAGGAACAATACCTTCCAAAGCCGAAGCTTCCAGATAAAGCATCTTACCGTCTGCACCGGAGATTTCACCTTCCACTTTAAATTTCGGTTCGGAATTACATGCGCTTAACCCCAAAGCAGCCAACGCAACAAAAAGAATCTTTTTCATATTTCGTGTATTTTTCTAAAAGAACGTGCAAATATACTTCTTTTCATGTTTAGTCAAAGCATTTTCCCGCTTCTTACACTTATAAAAGTGCAAAAAACAACTAAATACAAACTTTTTATCTCATTCCCACCGCATTACATGAATAAAATATGTATCTTTGCGAGAATTTTGAAAGAAAATAGATATAAAACATTTTTTATGATTAACCCAATTGTTAAGACGATCGAGCTTCCTGATGGCAGAACCATCACGCTCGAAACGGGAAAGCTGGCAAAACAGGCAGACGGTTCTGTAATGCTTCGTATGGGCAACACCATGCTTTTAGCTACTGTTTGTGCCGCCAAGGACGCAGTTCCCGGAACAGATTTCATGCCGTTACAGGTAGAGTACAAAGAAAAATTTTCTGCATTCGGACGTTTCCCCGGAGGTTTCACAAAACGTGAAGGTCGTGCCTCTGATTACGAGATCCTTACTTGCCGACTTGTAGACCGCGCTCTCCGCCCCCTATTCCCCGATAATTTCCATGCAGAGGTATATGTAAATATCATCCTCTTTTCTGCAGACGGCGTTGATATGCCGGATGCGCTGGCAGGACTTGCAGCATCAGCAGCGCTTGCCGTATCAGATATTCCTTTCAACGGACCGATTTCCGAAGTGCGCGTAGCACGTATCAATGGCGAGTTCGTCATCAACCCGACTTTCGACCAGTTGGAAAAGGCAGACATGGATCTCATGGTAGGCGCTACTTATGAGAATATCATGATGGTGGAAGGTGAAATGAACGAGGTTTCCGAAAAAGACTTGCTGGAAGCCATGAAAGCCGCCCATGAAGCAATCAAGATACAATGTAAAGCCCAAATGGAACTGGCCGAAGAGGTTGGCTCTACCGTAAAACGCGAATATTGCCATGAAGTAAACGACGAAGAACTCCGCAAGGCTGTTCACGACGCTTGCTATGACAAGGCTTACGCTATCGCCGCTTCCGGTAACAAAAACAAACACGAACGCATGGATGCTTTCGATGCTATTCGTGAAGAATTCAAAGCACAGTTCAGCGAAGAGGAGTTGGAAGAAAAGGCTCCGCTTATCGACCGTTACTATCACGACGTTGAGAAAGAAGCCATGCGCCGTTCCATCTTGGACGAAGGCAAACGCCTTGACGGACGTAAGACTACCGAAATCCGTCCTATTTGGTGTGAGATCGGTTATTTGCCCGGACCTCATGGCTCTGCCATCTTCACACGTGGTGAGACCCAGTCTTTGTCCACCGTTACTTTAGGTACAAAACTGGATGAGAAGATTATCGACGATGTTCTGGAACATGGAAAAGAACGTTTCTTACTGCACTACAACTTCCCTCCGTTCTCTACGGGTGAAGCCAAAGCACAGCGCGGTGTAGGCCGTCGCGAAATCGGTCATGGTCATTTGGCATGGCGTGCATTGAAAGGACAAATTCCGGCAGACTATCCTTATGTAGTACGCGTAGTATCCGATATTCTCGAATCAAACGGTTCTTCTTCTATGGCTACCGTATGTGCCGGAACATTGGCCCTGATGGATGCCGGTGTAAAAATCAAAAAACCGGTATCAGGTATCGCAATGGGATTGATTAAGAACGCAGGTGAAGAGAAATATGCCGTATTGTCGGACATCCTCGGCGATGAAGACCACCTCGGCGATATGGACTTCAAAGTAACCGGTACAAAAGACGGTATCACTGCTACCCAAATGGACATCAAGGTAGACGGTCTGTCTTACGAGATTTTGGAGAAAGCATTGCTGCAGGCCAAAGAAGGTCGCGAATACATCCTGAGCAAAATCACCGAATGTATTGCAGAGCCGCATGATGACCTGAAGCCTCATGCTCCCCGCATCGAAACCATGACTATTCCTAAAGAATTCATCGGCGCCGTAATCGGCCCGGGCGGAAAGATCATCCAGGGTATGCAGGAAGAGACCGGTGCAACAATCACTATTGAAGAAATAGACAACATCGGCAGAATTGAAATTGCCGGAACCAACAAGAAGTGCATTGAAGATGCAATGCGTATCATCAAGGGTATCGTAGCCGTACCGGAAGTAGGTGAAGTCTACAAAGGAAAAGTACGTTCCATCATGCCTTACGGTGCATTCGTTGAGTTCCTTCCGGGCAAGGACGGTTTGCTTCATATTTCCGAAATTGATTGGAAACGTCTGGAAACAGTAGAAGAAGCCGGAATCAAGGAAGGTGATGAAATCGACGTGAAACTACTCGATATCGATCCTAAAACCGGTAAGTTCAAACTGTCCCGTAAAGTATTGCTTCCAAGACCGGAAAGACAAGAAAGACCGGAAAAGAAAGAAAATAATCCTCATTAAATACAATCAGGATGCGACAAGCCCGACAGCAATCTGCTGTCGGGCTTTCTTTTTGTCCCAATGCACCGACGGCAGTTATAAAAACAACAGATATATTTGCATATTACAAAAAGATTGCGTTGTTTTGTCATGCAAAACCTTAAATTGTCCGAAAAACATCAAACTGAATGTCCGATCTTACCAGATTACATACAATGGATCTTTTCTCCCGCTTTTTCCAAGAGAATCGAGAAAAGTTCCTGACTTTTGCTTACTCCTACCTCAGAGACAGAGTTGAAGCCGAAGATGTATTAATGGAATCCATGATTACTCTATGGGAAAATCGCGACCACTGGGAAAAAGACAGCAACCTTCACGCCCTGTTGCTGACAATCATCAAAAACAAATCCCTGAATATTTTAGAGCACAAACAAATACGCCTGCGGGCAGAAGAAGATATCAACAGCCATAGCCAACGGGAATTGAATTTACGCATATCGACCCTGAAGGCCTGTGAACCCGAACAAATATTCGACAATGAGATACAGCACATTGTCCACAAGGCGTTAGAACACATGCCTCAGCAAAGCCGGACTATCTTCATGCTGAGCCGTTATCAAAACCTTCCCAACAGGCAGATAGCAGAGCAACTGCACATCTCCCTGAAAACCGTAGAGGCACATATCACCAAAGCCTTGCGCATACTACGTCTGGAGCTAAAGGATTACCTGGCTTCCATACTCCTGTAAACGTTAAAATCACTTTTATTCAAAAAAAGTTCCATTTTCCGATAGGGTTGCCGCCGTCTCGTCGGTTATATATGCAGAGGGGCCACAGAGGACCTCCTTATAACCAAGCAATTCGTTTATGATGAACCAGGAATTACTATACAGATATTTTAGAGGAACAGCTTCCATTGAAGAAGAGAAGCAGATATTGAACTGGGTTGAAACCTCCGAAGAAAACCGGGAAACCTTCCTGAAAGAACGTATGCTGTTCGACGTATCCCTATTCTCCACCAAACAAGACGGCAAGAAAAGAGCAGCGCATCTCATTCCCCTCTTCCGCTGGACGGCGCGTATCGCAGCTGCTATCATCATAGCCGTATCCGCCTACTACATGACCGCAGACTATATATACAACAAAGGCGCACAGCCCCAAACCATTACCGTCCCTGCCGGACAACGTGCCCAGATTACGCTTGCCGACGGTACACGCGTATGGCTGAACGCCAAGTCGACATTGACATACGCTTCCAACTTCGGTCGCAGCGAACGTAATGTGGAATTAGACGGTGAAGCCTACTTTGAAGTTGCCAAGAACAAAAAGTTACCATTTTACGTACATACGGAGATGAATAAGGTGCGGGTAGTCGGAACCAGCTTCAATGTCTGCGCATACAAGGGCAGTAAGGAATTTGAGACGACTCTGGTAGAAGGCATTGTAGATATCTATCCGAGCTGTAACGACCAAGTGATTACCCGCCTGCAAAAAGATGAGTTCTTTGCCAATTATGACGGTCATTGCAAGAAAACGATACTCCCCTCATACCAATACCTCCGTTGGAAAGAAGGCTTGTACTGTTTCGACGATGTCCCGTTCAGCGTCATCTTAGACAAACTTGAAAAATACTACAATGTAAAAATAGCCGTTACCAGCCCCAGACTGCTGACCCACGAAGGTCTGACCGGCAAGTTCAGGGAACAAGACGGCATTGAGCATATCCTACGGACCATCTCCAAAGAGCACCCGTTCAAATTCCGCATTAATGAAAACAAAGACTCGATAATCATATATGAATAGATAAAGAACCTTTAAATTTAGTACTAACCCCTTAAAAATAAAGATTATGAAACCATAGCAGAAACAGTCTGAGAATTACTTCCCCTTTTTTTGATAAAAAAGATCGGAAAGTACCCCCATACTTTCCGATCCGAAACAGTCAAAAATCGACCTTAATCAATTTATTAACTTAACACAGTGACAAAGATATGAGAAAAATTTCTTTGAATGGGCTTTTTTGTCCAAAAAGTTTTGAAATTAAGCAATTATTGCGCGCTATGAAGATCACACTATTCCTTCTTCTGTTTGTAACATTCCAAGCATACTGCGGGAATAGTTACTCTCAAAATGCCAAAGTAAATATCCCCAGCTCCCAGTTGAGAGTGGGACAGGTGCTTTCCAAAATTGAATCTCAAACAGAGTATTTATTTGTGTACAACAAAAAAAGCGTAGATGTACGCCGCACTGTCAATGTAGAAGCAGAAGGCAAGTCGGTAGCCGAACTTCTGGATGAAGTCTTTGCAGGAACAAGCATCAAATATGTAATGGAAGGCAAAAACATCGTTCTGACCAAGAAAAGCGAAAACACCGAAAACACTGACGGAGTGCAACAAGAGAGAGTCACCGTAAAAGGTGTCGTCACAGACTCTAAAGGCGAACCGATCATCGGCGCAAACATTCTGGAGAAAGGAACAACCAACGGCATCATTACCAATCTGGACGGTGAATTCACCCTCAATGCACCAGCCAATGCCACTTTAGTCATTTCCTATATCGGCTATGAGCCCATAAGCATTGCACTTAACGGCCGGACATCGCTGAAAGTACAAATGAAAGAGGAAGCTCTGGCATTGGAGACCGTTGTTGTAACAGCTATGGGTATCAAGAAAAAGGAAGCCTCCCTTACTTATTCCACCCAGCAGGTAGGCGGTGATGAGCTGACCCGCGCCAAAGATCCCAACATGATTAACGCACTGGCAGGCAAAACAGCAGGTGTGTCTATCACCCGCAACGCCTCCGGTTTAGGCGGCTCTGCCAAAGTTTCCATCCGCGGTATCCGTTCTGCCAACGCCGACGGAAACAACCAACCGCTATACGTCATCGACGGTGTACCCATGCTGAACAGCGTGGCCGAACAGGCGTACTCCGCCATGGGTGGCAACAACGACGCCGGCAACCGCGACTCCGGCGACGGTATTTCCAACTTAAACCCGGACGATATTGAAAGCATGAGCATCTTGAAAGGCGCTTCCGCAGCAGCCCTCTACGGGTCTCAAGCCGCCAACGGTGTAATCCTGATTACTACCAAAAAAGGAAAAGCCGGTATGCAGCGCATCGTATTCAACTCCAACCTCACCGTAGACCATGCCATCTGCCTGCCCGAATTCCAAGACAGATACGGTGCAAGCGGTGCAACCAGTTGGGGAACCGAAGATAAGAATTTGAAGGCCTACAATAATGTAGACGACTATTTCAGCAATGGAGTTACTGCAACCAACTCATTATCTATCATGACAGGCAAAGAGAAAATGCAAACCTACTTCTCTTACGCCAACACGACCGCCAAAGGCATAGTCGATGTGAATAAGCTGCAAAAGCACAATATCACTTTCCGCGAAACGGCTTCTCTGTTCAATGACCGCCTGACCTTGGACGCCAACGTAAACCTGATGACTCAGAAAATCAAGAACCGCCCCACTTCCGGTGGTTACTACATGAACCCATTGGTAGGGTTGTACACTTTCCCGCGCGGCGAAGACCTCAGCGCCTATCGTGACAACAACGGATTCGAAAAATATGATGAAAACAGAGCCATGCCCTTGCAAAACTGGTATACGGACATCAACGGGTTCAACCAGAACCCTTATTGGCTGACCAACAGGGTTACCAGCAATGACAAGCGTTTCCGCACATTGGCCGCATTAAGCGCCAACCTGAAAATAAACGACTGGTTTAGCATTCAGGCTCGTGGCAACGTGGACTATATCAATGACAATTACGAACAGAAGATGTATGCCGGCACAGCAGCCGATGTGGCACATCAAAACGGACGTTACATCAAAATGAACCGTCAGGATTTCATGATTTACGGTGACGTTATGGCTATGTTCAACAAGACATGGAATGACTGGACTTTGAATGCAGCCATAGGCAGCAGCATCAATACCACAAAAGTGAATTCCTTAAGCCTTGATTCCGGTAAGTCCGGTTTATACAAAGCCAATGTATTCACAGTCCCCAACATGAACCTGGGCGGTGCAGGCACTTCATTCATTGATGAGACAGCCAACCAAAGGCGTACCATCCAATCCTTATTCGCAACGGCTCAGATCGGTTGGAAAGAGAGTATCTACCTGGATGTTACCGCACGCAACGACTGGTCCTCCACGCTTGCCAATACCAAGAGTGAAAATTCCGGATTCTTCTATCCGTCAGTCGGCCTTTCATGGATTATCAACAAGACTCTCAACCTGCCGGAATGGATCAGCTTCGGCAAAGTGCGCGCTTCCTGGGCACAAGTAGGTAACGACCTTCCTATCGGCATCACCAGTCCGGCACAGACAATTACGGCAGGCGGTGTGGTGCAGCCTATCGACTATTACTTTGCGGAAGACCTGAAACCGGAAATCAGTAACTCCATCGAAGTAGGTACCGAATGGAAATTCTTCAACAGCCGTTTGGACTTTGATTTCACGTTCTACCGCACCGATACCAAGAACCAGTTGATTCGCGTCAACACCACAGCCGAGCAACGTCCTTACCGCTGGATAAATGCAGGTAAAATCCGCAACACAGGCGTTGAAATCACTTTAGGCGCAACTCCGTTGATGAACGATGACTTCCGTTGGAAAACACAGTTCAACTTCGCCACCAACAAGAATAAGATTGTTTCCCTGGGTGGCACCCCCAACTTCCAATACGCATCGGGCAACGTAAGCATGCCTTATAAGATGATGGTCGTAGAAGGCGGTTCGCTGGGCGATATTTACGGCAACGTATTTGTACGCGACGAAAGCGGCAAAATCCTGCTGGAACCCGAAACAGACAAAGACGGCAAACCCAATGCAAAGGCCGGACTGCCACAGGTCACTACGGACAAGGCCGCCAAGATCGGTAATTTCAATCCCGACTGGACGCTGGGGTGGAGCAACACTCTGACCTACAAAGGCTTCTCCCTTTACTTCCTGATTGACACACGCGTAGGCGGCGACGTTATTTCACTGACACAAGCCGGACTGGACTATGCAGGGGTAAGCAAAGCAACCGGTGACGCCCGCAACGCAGGTCATTATATGCTGGAAGGACACAAGATCAGCGATGTGCAGAAGTTCTATCAAATGGTGGGCGACCGCGGCAACGGCACAACCGAATTTTACCGCTACGACGGAACGAACATCCGCCTGCGTGAAGTCTCATTGGGTTATTCCTTCCCGCAACGGATGCTCGAAAAGACCGGATTCATCAAAGGCGTAGACCTTTCGTTGGTGGCACGCAACCTGTTCTTCATTTACAAAGACGCCCCGTTCGATCCGGATGCAACAATGTCAGTGGGCAATGACAACCAAGGTCTGGACACCTTCGGCATGCCTTCAACAAGAAACATCGGATTCAACATTAAATTCACTTTCTAAATACCCGAACGATATGAATAAGATAAAATATACAACCGCATTACTCCTCGGCGGACTCCTGAGTTTCTCATCCTGTACCGATAACTTTACCGACTTCAACAGCACCGACGGAGCCTATACAGACGAATTACAGAAGTACGACAATCAAACCAACCTCGTACCTTTCTCCACCATTCAGAAAGGCATCATCTACCAGACCGGTGTAAACGGAACCGACTGGCAATATCAAATCATACAGAACTTGGCTGCCGATATGTTCTGCGGATATTTCCACGACATGAACGGCGCGTTCAATGCAAACAACTCCACCTACAACCTGAATAACGGTTGGACAAGTGCCATGTGGGTGTACACCTACGGATATGTCATGCCTTCCATCGCCGATGCCGAGAAACTGAACACAGAAAAGGAATGGCCTCTGTACCACGCCATTACCAAAATCCTTAAAGTGGCAACCCTTCACCGGGTAAGCGACTATTACGGTCCAATCCTTTACGACGGATTCGGAACCGCCGACCAAAAGCCACAGTCACAAGAAGAAGTTTACAAACGTTTCTTTGAAGACCTCGCCACAGCGGTGAATATATTGAAAGACTATAAGGGCGGCGTGTCTTTTGAAAGCGCCGACTTCATGATGCCTGAAGGCAAACGCACTCCCGCACAATGGCTGAAATTTGCCAACTCCCTGCGCTTGCGTCTTGCCATGCGTGTATCCAATGTGGCTCCCGCGCTGGCAGAAGAACAAGCCAAGGCAGCTTTGGACTCCAAGAACGGCGGCGTACTGGAAACTGCTAACGAAACAGTGGGGCAATACGGCATCCGCAACCCGCTGGGTGGTGTTGCCGGCTGGAGCGAAGTATATATGAATGCAAGTTTGGAGTCGTACCTGAAAGGCTATAACGACCCTCGCATCAAATCCTACTTCAACCTCGCACAAGACGGCAGGGACAAAGAGGGAAACATTATTAAGGAAGTTGCCGGTGTGAAACAGCTAAACAGCATCGAAGGTGAATACAAAGGCGTCCGCCAGGGAACAGGCGTAGCCGACAACCGCTACTCCACCCACTCTCAGACCGCCATCACAACCGGCAGTAAAATCATCGTCATGAGTGCTGCCGAAGTATGGTTCCTGCGTGCAGAAGCAGCCCTGAGGAATTACACGTCCGAGAATGTAGAAAACTGCTATAAGCAGGGCATCACCGTCTCTTTCGCACAATGGGATGCCAGCGGCGTCAGTGAATATCTGGAAAGCGAAGAAACTCCGGCGGCTTATGTAGACGCATTCGATAAGAAATTCGATGCGGACGCACCGACAAGCATCACTCCGAAATGGGATGAAAGCGCCCCACTGGAACTGAAACTGGAAAGAATCATCACCCAAAAGTGGCTGGCTATCTATCCGGAAGGTTGTGAAGCATGGGCGGAACAACGCCGCACCGGTTATCCCCAGCTCATCAAGGTTGCAGTGAACAACAGCGGCAACACCATCAGCACCGACGATATGATTCGCCGTGTCTTTTTCAACCAAGACTACAAGACGGACAACAAAGCTCTATATGACGCCTTAGTCAGCAAGCTGGGCGGTGCAGACAACGGTGGCACGCGCCTTTGGTGGGATGCCGGAGGGAATAACTTCTAAATGATACAAAGGTATATTCTTTGATTAATGACGTTTTCTTTGTATTAGTTATTACGGTAAAAAGATTGTAAGGAGCAAAGTCGGGGGGACTTTGCTCCTTCTTTTTATGAAGTGAGCAAAAGGAGATATGATGATAGTCAAGGGGCTCGTTTTCTTACGCTCCGGGAGCTATGCAGATAAGCTCGGAGGGTTTGGAGAATACCTACGGTTGGTACGGAATGTACCAACCGTAGGTACAACGTGTTCCTTAGGTTGGTAGGACAAGTACCAAAGGGTGGAACAACTCATACCAAAGGAGGGTATAAATTTGGTATAGGTATCTCATTCAAATCATGGGCAGTATAAATCTATTTGTATACCTGTATCGGCAGTTCCCCCCTCAATGCTCCAAGCACATTCAATGCCAATGCCTCCATTTCGTCCTCACCCGGATAAACATGCACCGGTGCAAGGAACGAGATACGTTCTTTCAGCCGGGAAATGATATAATCGGAATGTGCCATGCCACCCGTCAGAAGAATGGCGTCTATCTTGCCGTACAACACAACTGAAGCCGCGCCGATGCTTTTAGCGATTTGATAGATCATGGCATCCAGTACCAGTCCGGCATGCCTGTCCCCCTCTTCTATCCGGCGGACGATGGCAGGAACATCTGTCGTGCCCAGATGGGCCGTCAGACCGGCACGCCCGGAGATACGCTTTTTAAGTTCGTCTTTTGTGTAGCGGCCGGAGCAACAAAGGTCGATCAACTGTCCTGCCGGAAGTGTCCCCGCACGCTCCGGCGAAAACGGTCCTTCGCCGTCAAGCGCATTATTAACGTCGACAGCCTTGCCATGATGATGGACACCGACAGATATGCCACCGCCCAAGTGACAAACAATCAGATCCAGATCTTCATACCTGACATGCTGTGCGGCCGCATATCTGCGGGCAATGGCGCGTTGGTTCAGCGCATGCCAGATAGTGATGCGGGGCATCAGAGGAGATCCTGTGATACGGGCTATCTCATCCAGCTCATCCACAACGCCCGGATCGGCTATGAACGCACGACAACCGGGAAGCAGTGTGGCAAGTTCGGAAGCTATGAGGCATCCCAAGTTGCAGGCGTGGGTGCGCATGGCATGCAGAATATCATCCAGCATGGCATCATTCACCTCATATACGCCGCCCGGTATCGGTTTCAGCAGTCCGCCGCGTCCCACTATGGCGTCAAACTCAAAAGGAATATTATCAGCCTCCAGCTCTTTCAGCACCAGGTTCTTGCGGAACTCAAACTGGTCGATGATGTGTGAGAAAGAGGACAGTTCGTCCACCGTATGGCGGATGTTACGCACCAGACGGGGGGTATCGTTCTCGTATACGGCAATCTTGGTCGAAGTGGAACCGGGGTTGATGACGAGTATTTTCATTTATATATCTGCTATTTGTTTCCTACGGTCATGGCGTGTCCTTCATCTGCAACACCGGAGCAGGTGAGGCATGCCATGGCGATACTGTAATATTTGGACAAGCCGGAGTCACTGCGCGACGGCAGCACCACCGGGCAGACAGGCCCCTGAAGCAAACCTGCCATATCGGCATGGGAGAAAAGGGAAACGGCCTTATAAAAGGCATTGCCCGATTCTATATTCGGGAAAATCAATACATCAGCCTCCCCATTGATGGGAGACACGATGCCCTTAATGTCACCGCTCGTCTTCTCGCAGGATGTCTTTACGTCCAGCGGGCCGTCGATAATGACATTCCCGAATTCGCCGGCTTCGGCCAGTTCTACAATGTTGACGTAGTCCAACGAATGGGGAAACTTGGCGCTCACTTTCTCCGTACAATGGATAAGGGCGATGCGCGGTTGCCCGATACCAAAATGGCGACAGGTATGAATGGCGTACCAAATCATCTCTATCCGCTGCTGCAGAGTGGGCCGGGGAATGACAGCGGCATCCGAAAAAAACAGCAGTTTATCATAGGTGGGAATCTGCATTACAGCAAGGTGCGTCAGAATCTTTCCTTTGGGCAGCAGGCCCTTCTCTTTGTCGAGAATGGCATGGAGCAGGTTGTCTGTATTGATTATGCCTTTCATCAAAATGTCCGCGCCACCCTCACGCACGATGCGCACCGCTTCGCGTGCGGCTTCATCTTTGTCCTCGATATGCAAAGTCCGCACATACTCAGGATACTTCTTCAAGGTAGGATATTTTTCCAGAATAGCCGAATCGCCAATCATCAGAAACTCCGCAATACCTTCATCCAAAGCGCGGGATATGGCATATTCAGTATTGGGGTCATCAGCACAAACTACGGCAATGCGCTTCCTCTTATTCAAGGTTTTCAGGTGGGAGGTCAGTTGATCAAAGTTCCGAATAGGTTCCATAACGTTAGATTTTTAGCAAATATCTAAAAAAATGCCGAGAAAATAAACGTTACACCTTATTTTATTTTCTATGTTTAATATCATTTTGACAGAATCGAGACAAAAGAGCAGCGTTTCCTTTGAGACAAAGGAGCATAAGGACATAAACCATGCAGACAGATACCGATTATGCAACACAACAGATATTTGCTCTTTCGTCCTTATGCCTGAATATGATATAAAAGAAAAAAACTCTGTGAAACACTGTGTCCTCTGTGGTGAATTATGTACTTTTGCCATAAATACAGAGATATACAATATGAACAGCCTCATTTTTCCGCCATACGTGCATGAGGGAGACCGGGTGATAATCCTCTCTCCTTCCAGCAAGATAGACAAGTCCTTCCTGAAAGGGGCCAAGAAACGGCTGAAGTCATGGGGACTGGAAGTGGTCATCGCCAAACATGCAGGAAGTGCACATGGAACCTATGCAGGAAGCATACAGCAGCGACTGAAAGACCTGCAAGAAGCTATGGACGACGAGAAAGCCAAAATCATCCTTTGCAGCCGCGGCGGATACGGCGCTGTGCATCTGGCAGGGAAGCTCGACTTCACCAAGTTTCGCCAGCACCCCAAATGGCTCATCGGCTTCAGCGACATCACAGCCCTGCATAATGTATTCCAGCATAACGGCTTTGCCTCGCTGCATGCTCCAATGGCGCGTCATCTTACCGTAGAACCGGAAGATGATTTCTGCACCCTGGCTCTGAAAGATATTCTGTTCGGCAACAAGCTGCAAGAAGAGATAGCGTTCGGCTACACCTGCCCTGCCCATAAGCTCAACCACAAAGGCGAGGGAACGGGAATACTCCGGGGAGGAAACATATCCGTCTTTTACGGTCTGCGAGGCACACCTTATGACATTCCGGCAGAAGGCACGATACTCTTCATCGAGGACATAGGCGAGCGCCCCCATGCAGTGGAGCGCATGATGTACAACCTGAAGCTGGGCGGCATACTTGAGAAGTTGTCCGGACTGATCATCGGACAGTTCACCGAATACGAGGAGAATATGTCTTTAGGCAAAGACTTGTATGGCGCACTGGCCGATCTGGTAAAAGAATATGATTACCCCATATGCTTCGGCTTTCCGGTGGGACACGTCACAATGAATGTGCCGATGATCAACGGCGCACAGGTCACGCTGGAAGTCGGGAAAAAAGAAGTGAAACTAAGTTTTAACACTCACAAAGAATGAAACGGAATTATACAATTATCCCACTATTCCTACTGTTGTTCGTAGCTATGGTGGCATGCAGCAATAAAAGCAGAAACAACGCAGACAGCGAAGGCAAACAGCCCCAAAGCACAGTCAACGTCCCCCAGTTTGATGCGGACAGCGCTTATCAGTATGTCAAGGCACAGGTGGATTTCGGCCCGCGCGTACCCAATACGGCAGCGCATAGAGCCTGCGGAGAGTATCTCGTAAAGAAGCTGGAGCAGTTCGGAGCCACCGTATACAGCCAGCAAGTAGATTTAATAGCCTATGACGGCACATTGCTGAAAGCCCGCAACATCATCGGCAGCTACAAACCCGAAACGAAAAAACGCATCTTGCTTCTCTCGCACTGGGACAGCCGCCCCTGGGCAGATGCCGACCCCGATGAAAAGAACCGGCACACACCCATCCTCGGCGCCAACGACGGTGCAAGCGGCGTAGGCGTATTGCTCGAAATTGCCCGCCAGCTTCACAAGCAACAACCGGAACTGGGCATTGATATCGTATTGGTGGATGCCGAAGACTACGGCCCTCACCAGTCTTATGAGGGCACACATAAGGAGGAGCAATGGGCTCTTGGTTCGCAGTATTGGGCCCAGAATCCTCATGTGCAAGGATATAACGCACGTTTTGGTATTCTTCTTGACATGGTGGGGGCCAAAGACGCCACTTTCCTCTACGAAGGCTATTCCGAAGAATTTGCCAAAGGCATCAACCGGAAAGTATGGAACACAGCCAACAACCTGGGTTACGGACGGTATTTCGTAAAAGAAAGAGGGAGCACCGTAACGGACGACCACCTTTTTGTTAACCGCAGTGCACGTATTCCCACTATCGACATCATCCAATGCAGCGAGGAAACCGGATTTTACGAAAACTGGCACACCTTGAAGGATGATATGGACGGAATCGACCGCAACACCCTGAAAGCGGTGGGCCAGACCATTATGGAAGTTATCTATAAAGAGAAATAAATACTAAAGATAAATTATTATGAGTATCAATGAAGTACAAGATGAAGTAATTGCCGAATTCAGTGATTTCGACGATTGGATGGACCGCTATCAGCTCCTCATCGATTTAGGAAATGAACAGGAACCGCTTGATGATAAATACAAGACAGAGCAAAATCTGATTGAAGGCTGCCAAAGCCGCGTTTGGCTGCAAGCGGATGAGAAGGACGGCAGGATCATTTTCCAAGCCGAAAGCGATGCGCTAATAGTGAAAGGGATTATTTCGCTTCTCATCAAAGTACTTTCCGGACATACCCCGGACGAGATTCTGGATGCAGACCTTTACTTTATAGACAAGATAGGATTGAAAGAGCATCTCTCGCCCACACGCAGCAACGGATTGCTTTCCATGGTGAAGCAGATGCGGATGTATGCGCTGGCGTTCAAGGCAAAAAATGCTAATGCCTGAGCAACCTGCAATCTCCCGGACAGAAGAACAGAAGGCCACATTCTATATATATAAATAGGTGTAAGGAAATCACAGGTTTGCCCTTTTGTTCTTCTGCCTATGTCCAATCACTTTTCCTCTCCCTCCACATATTCCAATATGTCCCCCGGTTGGCAGTCCAGCGCCCTGCAGATTGCCTCTAACGTAGAAAAACGAATGGCTTTCGCTTTACCGGTCTTCAGAATAGAAAGGTTTGCCGGTGTAATATCAATCTTCTCCGCCAGCTCTCCCAAAGATATTTTTCTTCGGGCCATCATTATGTCAAGGTTTACTATAATCATCTTCTTTTCCTCAATATCAGGTTAAATAGTCAACTCCTGCTCTTCTTTCATCTTCAGGCCGATAGCAAACACCTCGGCCACAATCAAGGTAGAAATTCCCAATACCAGCGTCGTGGTATTCACCATATCCGAAAGACCTAACTCATAACCGCGAACAGAAAAGACTTCCCCCACATTCCTATAAGTGAGATAAGCCGGAAGAACCTCCGTACAGAAACTGATGATTAATGCCAGCCCCAGAAAACGCAGGCGACGGACATTCCTCCAATTAAATATATCGGACTTATTAATGGAAACCACCAGACGGACAAAAAGTATAATCGCCCAAACGCAAATACAAATATGCGCTAAATTCAATAGGGTAAATGTTACCTGACTCCAAGCAGCAGACTGCGTATCTACGCTGACCACCATTGAATTGAAAGAAACAGGCACATACTTTCCGCTCTTCTCATTATAGACAGAATCCTGGAAAAAACCGTTCTCACCCGTCGCAGAAAGATGTTCCGGCAAGAGACTGATATACTTCATGTTTATCAGTTCTCTCTGGTTTTCTGCGGAAGTGTCACTCTCTATACCGGCTTCCAAGCCGGCCTTCACCCCTACAACAAAATAGTAGGCGGTTTCAAAAATCGAATAACTTAATACAAGTACTACGATCACACAAAGAATGTTCAGCCTTCTTTTCATATTTCAAAAGTTGTATTAGTCCGGTAACCGATAAGAATTCATCACTCTATAAGAGACTGCAAACAACACTACCGCCCCTGCCAGACATATCCAGTAAGCGGGTTCTCCCAATAAATCGGACGTGTATTCCACATCAGGATAATGCAAGCTGAGAAATACCGACAAACCATTGTTCAAGATATGTATTAAAATTCCGGGAACAAGACTGCCCGTTTTATAATATAGCCAGGCAAACAAGATGCCCGACAACGTGGCGCCCACTACCTGTGCCGGATTAATATGAAAAATCCCGAAGATAAGCGCCGACAATATAATAGCCTTTACCGGATTGTACTTCCGCAGCAGCACTTTCGTGATTGCCCCGCGAAACAACATCTCCTCCAGAATAGGGCCCAACACCGATATACAGAGGATTCCCAACCAGCCCGATTGCAGCAGGTCAAACGTATTGCCCAGCCAATCCGGAAGGAAAGACAACTTGGACATTACAAAATCAATCAAGAAAATAGTGGCGAAACCGATAATGATGCTCCAACCCAGATAAGGTACTGATACCGGAGACCACATCTTTCCGTCATCTTTCAGATAGCCCTTCTTCCATAGATAGCCCCCCATGCCGACAAATCCCAATAACATACTCGGAGCCAAAGCAATGGTATTTGCCCCATCTATCGTTCCACTGACCGCATAAGAATAAAGCATGGCGAAAGGCATCGCCAGCAATGCAGCCAGAATTTGCATCACAAAATAAACCAAAACTAATTTTATCGCTGTCTTCATCGTTCCTTTCTTTTCAAAAAGCGTGTAAAGATACACATTTTCCTGCGAACCCGTTAAGCGTCCGTAACAACTCCCATTAACAACATCATCACCATGGAAAGCGACAACACCAACAACGTAATACTCATAAATGCTTTTTTCATAACCGTATGCTCTTTTGTAATCCATATTTATTCTTATCTCAAATCTTGTTTTTCAATAAGAATTTATCGTTTTTCGATATGCAAATAAAAAAGCTTTTTTTGAAAGTACAAAGAAAAACGAGATATATTTATCGAAAAACAATAAAAAAGGCATGTTCTTCAATAAACATACAAAGAGTATCCTAAAAAATGAAACAGCAGGGAGTATTATTGTAATGAAAGAATGGCAGTGATTTCCGCTTCATCCTTATGAAGCTGTTCGATCAATTCCTCAATGGAATCAAATTTCAATTCAGACCGGGTACGGCGGATGAAAGATATCCGCATGGGCTGATCATAAATATCAGCATCAAAATGGAAAATATGCACCTCAATGCTACGGTCCAGACCATTATTCAATGTAGGCCGGTAACCAATACTCAACATTCCTGTATGCTTCGCCTCGCCGAGAAAGACATTAACAGCATACACCCCGTCGGCAGGAACCAGCTTCTCAGGATCATTGACACATAGATTGGCAGTCGGGAAACCTATCTTACGCCCCACATGATAACCGTTTACAACCGTACCGTTCAGAAAAAAATGATAGCCCAGACAGTTGGCTGCTTCCGAAACATCTCCCTCCAGCAAAAGGTGGCGAATAGCCGAGGAACTGACGGTCATCTCATTATTGGAATAGGCCTGCGCCAATATCACCTCCATTCCCAATTCCTGCCCGTAACGCACATAATCATCAAAATCTTCGCTGCGGTTATGCCCAAAACGGTGGTCGTAACCTATCACTAAAGCCTGCACCTGATAGTCACCTTTCAATACAGCCATAAATTGTTTGGCCGAAAGACGGGCTAAATCTGGTGTGAAATCAAGCATGATGCAATAATCTATGCCGGTATCGGCAAGCAGAGCGGTCTTCTCGTCACAAGTGGTGAGCAACTCGGAGTGAAAGTCAGGGTGCATTACTTTGCGGGGATGCACCGGAAAAGTAATAACCGATGAGGCAAGCCCACGTACAGCCGCAGCCTCGCATACCTGTTCTATCAGGAACCTATGCCCCCGATGCACTCCGTCAAAAAAGCCAATGGTAGCTACATTCGGCAGGAGCTCCTTACCGGATATTTCAGTGTGTAACTGCATGCTCACCCTATCCTGTCGGTTTACTTAAATAAATGACTCCAATCCTCGCCGGCTTTTGGAGTATAGGTGGAGATGCCCAATGACCGGGCCGTTATACAGTTGGCTTCCGAATCATCGATAAAGAAGGTTTCTTTCGGATCCAAACCCGCCTCATCCAGCACTTTCCGGAAGATTTCTTCATCCGGCTTTGCCATTTTCATTTCGTAGGAGAGGAAAATGTGCTCAAAATAATCTTCTACGCGAAATGTCTTATAGGGAAAAGCATGCTCACAAGACCATTTCCAATGAATTTCATTAGTATTGCTCAGCAGATATACCACATAATCCTTACGCAAAGCCAATAACAAATCCAATTTGCAGGTCGGTATATTCACCAGGAAACTGTTCCATGCGGCATCAATCCGGGCATCAGCAACGTCCTTGCCTATCTTCCCCCGAATCACATTCCGAAAATCGGCACTGGAAATAAGCCCCTTCTCATAATGCTGGAAGAAGTCCTGCTGATGATATATGTCAAGAGCATGCTCCACATCCGGCAATCCCAGTTTCTTAAAATTCTCCAAACAACGCTGACGGTCCAAATCAATCAGTACACCGCCAAAGTCAACTATAAGATTTTTGATTCCTTTTCTTTTCATCACCCTATTTTTGCATGAAACGTCGGACAAGACGGATGCCTTCGCCCACCCATAATACCAAAGAAGTAGAAGCTATAATTATCATCCAGGTTGTGAAATCAAGTGGTTCCGTACGGAACACCGCTCCACCAAACTGCACAATAATGAACTGGCCTCCCAAAATAGCAAGTACCACCAACTCCATGCCGTAAGATCTGGAGATCCCTTTAAAGGCAGAATCCGACGTTCCGAATACCCTTGCATTGAAAAGGTTCCAGAATTGCAACATGACGAAGAAGGTAAAGAAGATGGTCAGGCGCTGCGGCGTCATACCATTCTCTTCATTATTAAACCAGAATAACATTCCCATGAGCAATATCAGGAAAGCCATTCCCATACCAAGAATATAATTTCTCATGGATTTAGTTATAATGAAATCAGTGCTTTTGCGGGGTTTCTCTTTCATCACACTTTCACTGGGAGGGATAGATGCCAAAGCCAAAGCGGCAAATGTGTCCATAATCAGATTCACCCACAACATCTGTGTTACGGTCAATGGCAGTTCAGTACCCACCAATGAGCCAAGCAGCACAATGAACAATGCCACAAAATTAATTGTCAGCTGGAATACGATGAAACGTTGGATATTCTTATACAACGAACGTCCCCACATCACAGCCGTACCGATACTGTTGAACGAGTCATCCAGCAATGTTATATCACTTGCTTCCTTGGCAACAGATGTCCCTGTTCCCATAGACAGACCTACCTGTGCATGGTTCAAAGCCGGAGCATCATTAGTACCGTCTCCCGTCACAGCCACCACCGCACCTTTCTGCTGCAACAGCTGGACCAAACGCTGTTTGTCGGTAGGGCGGGCACGTGACATAATCTTCAAATCCAATACCCTGTCAAGAGCCTCTTCATCCGTCAACTCGGCAAAAGCAGCACCTGTAATACGGTTCCGCTCAGTATCTTCCTCCTTCCACAAACCAATCTGCCGCGCAATTTCAGTAGCCGTACCCGGTGTATCTCCCGTCACTATCTTGACGCCAATGCCTGCCGACTGGCATTTTGCAACAGCAGCAGGCACATCCGGACGTATAGGATCGCTGATTGCCACAACACCCAGAAAAGACAGGTCATTCCCTGCCACCAAAGCCACGCAGTCATCTTTCGCCGTATCATCATCTACTATCTTATAGGCAAAACCGAGCGTACGCATCGCCATATTCTGGTATTTCAGTAACTGGGCCTCCACAGTAGAACGATATTCCACAGCATCCACCCGCTTGCCGTCCAGCAGTACATCCCGGCATTTTCCCAATACGATTTCAGGTGCTCCCTTCACATAAAGGACTTTCTTTCCGATCAGAGGAGAGTCCACCAAAGTTGCCATGAATTTCCGTTCCGTAGAAAAGGTCAGCTGGTCAAGCACCTTCGCGCCCTCCCTAAGTTCCAGATAATTACGTTTCTGACTATCAAGCCACAAAAGCAAGGCCACCTCGGTAGGATTACCCACTCCCTTCGGTTTCTCTCCCGGTGTCATTTCTTCCAGAAAAGCGGTGGAATTGGCACTGATACCCTCTATTACCAGTTTACTCAAATCATCCTCCCCTACTTCCCTTCCGTTTTTCAGTCCGTAAAAGTCAGGTTCATACACCTGCATCAGGTTCTGCGTCAACGTACCCGTCTTATCCGTACAGATAACGGTTATCGCTCCCATCGTCTCGCAAGCGTGCATCTTTCTCACCAGATTATTGGTAGAAAGCATGCGCCGCATATTCAGCGCCAGACTGAGCGTCACACTCATAGGCAACCCCTCAGGAACAGCCACGACAATCAAAGTCACCGCCATCATAAAATATTGCAAAGTAGCTTTCAAAGCAGGCAACCATTGCTCAAACGTATGGAAAGAAGCAAAATCATAGACCAAAACCACATCCTTTATAAAGAAGATGGCAAACGCCAAACCTGCTACCGAGAAACCTATTTTTCCTATGAGGTTGGCAAGTTTTGTAAGTTGGATATTCAAGGGAGTAGGCTCGGTGCTTTGCTCCGTACTTTGACGGGCCACTTTCCCAATCTCCGTAGCGTCGCCAACCGCTTCCACACGCATCATTCCATGCCCGTCGACTACCGTTGTGCCACGCAACACGCGATTGGAAGCGTACGTAGCCTCTTCATCAAAATCGGCTTCTACAATGGTTTTGGCAATAACAGGCTCACCCGTAAGATTGGATTCGTTTACTTGCAGGGAAATGGCTTCCAACAACTCACCGTCGGCCGGGATCTCCTCACCGGTTTCCAAAATTATAATATCACCGACTACCACCTCCTTACGGGGAATCTCCTGTACACGCCCATTACGGATAACCTTTACTAAGGTTTCCTCATTCACAGCGTTCAGCAGGTCAAACTTTTTGTTGGCATCATATTCAAAGAAGAAACCGATGCCGGTAGCCAATAGAATAGCGGCTATGATACCGATGGTTTCGGCATATTCATTCTCGACCATGGAAATAATCAAAGAAAAGAAAGCAGCCACCAGCAGCACTCTTACTACCGGGTCTTCAAACTTTTCCAAATAGAGTTTCCACAAAGAGGGACGCTTCGGGGGCGTCAAAAGGTTTACACCATGCTCTGTACGGCTCTTCCGCACTTCATCGTCAGTGAGCCCGACGTGATAAAAATCATCCTTTGTTGCAGTCATGCAAATCGTTAGGTTTAAATTGAATTGCAAAAGTACAACAATAATTTATATAGTAAATGTTATTAAATCTTTTTATAGGTTTGGTAAATTCCTTTCCCAAACTATTTTTTTACTTGGACAATAAACAAAAAGATGAATTCAATTGTTATCAAAGAAGAAATTTAAACAAAAGAGAGTTATGGAAAAGTACATCTGCACCATTTGCGAATACGTTTACGACCCCGAGCAGGGCGATCCTGAAAACGGTATAGAACCGGGAACAGCCTTCGAAGATCTTCCCGACGATTGGGTATGCCCCTTATGCGGAGTAGGCAAAGATGAATTTGAGAAAGCGTCCTAAGACGCTTTCTTTTCTTTTATATCACTGCTGGCTTCCACTACGTTGACAACGTAATCTCCCAGCTTTTCACATTCCGCAATAATGTCCATATAATAAACTCCCATCTGGTAATCATACTCCTTGTTATTAACATCAAGGATATTCTGGTTTTTCAGCTGATTGCGGTAATTATTGATTTCATTCTCAATATTGAACGACTTGTTCACATCGATGCCCTGATGATCCGAGCGCTCCACTACCACGATCATCTGCCCAAGAGCATCATCGGTCAGCTTCATCATAAAATGGATGTGTTCATATTGCTTTTCCGTAAATTCCAAATTCGCCTGCCGCTTGCGATTGATGGTACGCGCCAAGTTATAACAGCTGTCACCGATACTTTCTATCTCCGTCACTTCACGCAGCATAGCCCTGATCTGCAGTTTACTCTCAGAGCTCAAACGTCCTTCCGACACTTGGTTCAGGTAGTTCGCAATCTCCAGCTCCATACTGTCACTGATGTTCTCGTATTTTTCTATCCGGCTAAACAGCTTATTGAAATCATCATCCTTATCGGTATGCAGCAAATCGCGTACCATGCCAAACATACGATGAGTACGTTCGGCAAACAAGTGAATTTCTTTGCTTGCCTGCAGAATAGAAAGTTCCGCTGTGGAAAGCATACCGCCCGTAATAAAACGCAAGCGATATTCTTCGTCCTGTTCTTTCTGCGGAATAATGGCACAGACCGTACGTTCTATAAACTTCACGAACCATATCAGGATTAACACATTACATATATTGAAGCATGTATGGAAAGCCGACAGTTTAAATGAGACGGCAACGGCAGGATCCTTAGTGCCCATCACATTATCCACAAACCAAGACACTCCCTGCGTAAAAGGAATAAACAGGCACAACACCCATATAACGCCAAACACATTAAATACCAGATGCGCCAATGCAGCCCTCCTGGCCTGCGTATTACCGGTAAGTGCTGCAAGATTGGCCGTTATAGTCGTTCCTATATTCTCACCAAGAACAAGGGCCGCCCCCAACTCAAAGCTGATCCAACCGTTCGCACACATAATAAGAGTAATGGCCATTGTTGCCGCAGAAGCCTGCACAATCATAGTCAAGACTGTTCCTATAAGCACAAAAAGCAGTACGGATATATATCCCATATCGGTATAGTCCTGCACAAAAGCCAGCATTTCCGGGTTCTGACTCAAATCGGGCGCGTTGTTCTTCAAATAAGAAAGCCCCATAAACAAGAAAGAGAAACCAAAAATAAATTCACCGATAGACTTACGATTACTTTTCTGAGAGAAGAGGAGAGGAATACCAAAAGCTAAAAGAGGAAGGGCGAAAGCTGCGATGTCTACTTTAAATCCTAATGCTGAAATGATCCATGCCGTAACGGTAGTACCGATATTGGCACCCATAATCACACCGATAGACTGTGATAAGGTTAGCAACCCGGCATTGACAAAACTCACCACCATTACGGTAGTTGCCGAAGAGGATTGGATAAGCGCTGTTATGAGCACCCCTGTCAGCACGCCGGTCACCCGGTTGGTTGTCATAGCGGTTAGAATCTTCCGCAAACGGTCGCCGGCAAATTTCTGAAGTCCCTCACTCATAATTTTCATTCCGTAGAGGAACAACGCCAATGAGCCAAGCAGCTTTAAAAAATCATAAAAAGAATATTCCATCTTTAATTAGTTAAAGTGTTTCTTTGTGTCATTTGTTATTATGCTCTATATTTAACGTGTTAATCACCTCAAAAAAAGACATCATGAAACACATGTTACAAATTTGTTGCAAAAATAATAATATTTATAAAGAATTCCCTATAGGAAGCTCACTTTTGGATATTTATTACGGTTTTAATCTTAATTTTCCCTATCAGGTAGTCAGCGCCAAAGTAAATAACCGTTCTGAAGGACTCAATTTCCGGGTCTACAACAATAAAGATGTTGAATTTTTGGATGTACGGGATTCTTCCGGTATGCGTACATATGTCCGTTCGCTTTGCTTTATCCTGTACAAGGCTGTCAATGAATTGTTTCCGGACGGAAAACTGTTTGTGGAGCATCCCGTATCCAAAGGCTATTTCTGCAATCTCCGCATCGGGCGTCCCATTGAGCTGGAAGACGTATCGGCCATAAAAAGACGGATGCAGGAAATCATAGCGGAAGATATTCCATTCCGCCGCACCGAATGTCATACCACCGAAGCCGTACGCGTATTCAGCGAACGGGGCATGAACGACAAAGTGAAACTGCTGGAAACATCCGGCTCCATATATACCTATTACTATACATTGGGAGATACGGTGGACTACTATTACGGCAATTTGCTCCCCAGCACAGGCTTTATCAAGCTGTTTGACATCGTGAAATATTACGACGGCCTCTTGCTGCGTATTCCCAACAAAGAGAACCCTGCCGTACTCGAAGATGTAGTAAAACAAGAGAAGATGCTTGATGTATTCAAAGAACATCTGCGCTGGAACTATATCATGGGGCTGAGCAATGTGGGCGACTTCAACCTTGCCTGCGAGGAAGGCCATGCAACCGACCTGATTAAGGTGGCCGAAGCCTTACAAGAAAAGAAGATAGCCCAAATTGCCGACGAAATCTATCACCGGGGAGAAAACGGAAACCGCGTAAAGCTTGTCCTGATCTCCGGCCCCTCCTCTTCCGGAAAAACAACCTTCAGCAAACGGCTCTCCGTACAGTTGATGACCAACGGACTGCGCCCCTATCCCATTTCATTGGACAACTATTTTGTAGATCGTGAAGATACTCCGCGTGACGAAAACGGCAATTATGATTATGAATCTCTCTACGCCCTCGACCTTGAGCTTTTCAACAGCCAGTTGCAAGCCTTGCTTCGGGGAGAAGAAGTGGAACTGCCCCGGTTCAACTTCACGTTAGGCAAAAAAGAATATAAAGGAGACAAACTGCGCATCGACAAGCATACCATTCTTATATTGGAAGGCATCCATGCCCTGAACCCGGAATTAACCCCGCAAATATCCGCCGAGGATAAATACAAGATTTATGTTTCCGCGCTGACAACCATCTCACTTGACGACCACAACTGGATTCCCACAACGGACAACCGCCTGTTGCGCCGCATTATCCGCGACTTCAACTATCGGGGATATTCAGCTCAAGAAACCATTTCACGTTGGCCCAGTGTACGTGCCGGCGAGGACAAATGGATCTTCCCCTATCAGGAAAATGCCGATGTCATGTTCAACTCGGCCTTGCTGTTTGAGTTTGCCGTATTGCGCTGCCATGCAGAGCCCATACTCACCAGTGTGCCACGCAACTGCCCTGAATATGCCGAAGCCTATCGTCTCATGAAATTCATCAAATATTTTACACCGGTACAGGACAAGGAAATTCCACCGACATCCTTACTGAGGGAGTTCTTGGGCGGCAGCAGCTTTAAATACTAAAACCGATGCCGGAGATTCCATCCGCCAATGAGGTAAATTATGGACTTTTGCATACAACATAGCAAAGAAAGTCTTAACTTTGTAAGCAAATAAAACAAACTTACGCATAATGAAAAGAATCATTACAGTACTTTTTGCGGCACTTTTCTGTCTGTGTGCCCAAACGTATGCACAAAATCGTGCCGATGAATTAATGAAACAAGCACAAGAAAGTCTTGCCAAAAAAGAATATATCAAGGCTCGCTACCTGTTCCTACAAGCCTATAATTCCTTTGCTTCACAGGAGAAATACACCCAGGCAGTGGAATGTGGCGTCAATGCCAGCGCCCTCTATCACCGCGAGAACTATTATAAAGAAGCATTCGAGTTACTGCGCAATGCAGAGCAACTGATAGGAAACGGCGAACAAAAACTTAAAAAGAACCTCCCCGACCTGCGTTTCCGCATCAATAAAGAACGGCTGCAGATGTACATCAACATCAAAAACCCTGCCCGCGCCAAAGAACAACTGAAAAAGCTGGAAGAAACAGCCCAAGCCGCCAAAAGCGACTCCTTGAACAACGATTTCCTATATACCCAAGCCAACTATTATTATACTTTCGGCATGAACTCACAAGGAGATGCGGCCTTCAAGAAACTGATAGAACAGTACAAACGGCAAAAGAATTATGTCAAGGTGGACGAATGTTACAAAACCCTCATAAGCATTGCCCGCAAAGCAAACAACGCAGGACTGGTGGCCCGCACCTATGACAAATACATTGTCTGGACAGATTCGGTCAAAGCGCTCACCGCACAAGACGAACTGAATATATTGAAAAAGAAATATGACGAGAGCCTGACTACCATCCAAGAGAAAGACGACTCCCTTTCCGCCAAACAGTACATTATTATCGGACTCTGCGTATTGGCAGCCATCTTAGCGGCAGCATTAGTAATAGGAGCAATCGTATTATTGCGTTTTATCATGCTGACGCGCAAGCAAAAAAAGGCGATTGCCATTGCCAATGAGCACAATGAACTGAAAACCAAATTCATTCAGAACATTTCCGCCCAAATGGAACCGACCTTGGATACGCTCGACTCACAGTTGCCCGGCGTACAGGCATTACGCACTTTCTCCGGTCACATCCAAGAGTTGTCCGAGTTGGAAAACAGTTTGTCAGAGCCCTATGAAGTACAGGAACAGAACATTTCAACTTTCTGCGAGAGCGTCATGGACAAAATAAGAAGCAAAGTACAAGAAGATGTGGTCCTCACTGTAAACGCTCCCAAACTGAATGTAAAAATCAATTCAGAGCATCTGGAACGTATCCTGCTACATTTGCTGGAGAATTCCGCCGAATACACTCCGGCAGGCGGAAAGATATGGTTGGATTTCAAAAAACGCGGTGCCCATACACATCAGTTCATCATCAGTGACACAGGTTGCGGAATTCCCGAAGAACAACGCGAGAGTATATTCAAGCCGTTCACCGAAGTAAAAGACCTGACTCAAGGCGACGGATTAGGCCTGCCTATCTGTTCGCTCATTGCCACCAAAATGAATGGCAGCCTCACGCTGGACAGCGGCTATACCAAAGGGGCGCGATTTGTACTGGAGCTTCACGCTTAAATAAAATGAGAGTTGAAAGCTACTATGCGGCATCATTGCGCGGCAGGCTTTCAACTCTCAATTTTTAATATCCGGCTCCTTTAGCTTTCAACTACCTCAGAGCCTCCACTTCCTCCGGTGTCAACGGTATTTTTTTGCCCAAACGGCGCGCACCGGTTTCCGTTATCAGATAATCTTCTTCATTGCGGATGCCGCCGAAGTTGCGGTATTCTTCCACCTTATCATAATTGATGAAATCCTTAAACTTCTTTTCGCCTTTCCAAAGGTCTATCAGTTCAGGGATAAAATAGATACCGGGTTCAACGGTATGCACAAAGCCCGGCTCCAAAGGAATGGCGAGGCGCTGGCTTTTGCGGCCGAACTGCGTACTTTTGGGCTGGCCGTTGTAACCTACCCAAATCTCACCGAAGTTTTCCATATCATGCACATCCAGCCCCATCATGTGTCCCAACCCATGAGGATAGAACAAGGCATGTGCACCCTCACGAACAGCATCTTCCGCATTACCCTTCATCAGGCCGAGCTCTTTCATCCCCTCCACCATAACGCGGGCCGAAAGTTCGTAAACACTCATATAAGGGATGCCCGGACGGAGCGCCTTGACCGACTCCAGATGCATAGCATTCTGAATTTCATAAACGGCACGCTGGCGGGGAGTGAATGTCTTATCGGCAGGAATCGTAGAAGACATATCACCGGCATAGCCCGATTCCACTTCCGCACCGGCGTCAATCAGGAACAAGTCTCCCGGTTTCACTTTATTTCCATGATAATGATTATGCAGGGTTTGACCGTTGATCGTAGCAATCGTGGCAAATGAAAGTTCGCAATTATTGGATTCGGCCACCCGGTTCATTTCCGCCACCACTTCATATTCGTACATGCCCGGACGGAGTACTTTCATGGCAGTAATATGCATGTCGGCCGTCACATTACATGCTTTTTCTATTTCCGCTACCTCTTCGGCGGATTTGTAATTACGCTGCGCCACAACTGCGCGGATAAAAGGGACGGATCCTTCCTGTCGTGCCGGCGGAATACCCAGCCAATCCATCAGTTTCAATTTATGTTCCGCCCGGTAAGGAGGAAGATAATGCACCGTCTGTCCTTTACGCACCGCTTTGTGCAGATAATTCACAATCTCGGAGGAAGGCATCACATCCGTTATGCCCACACGTTCGCTCTTCTCTTTCAAGGTAGGCTGTGTACCCATCCAGACAATATGGTCAATCGTCAGTTCATCTCCAAAAATAATCTCCTTGTCCTCGTCAATGTCGATAATCGCCGACAAGCCGGCAAAGGACAAACCGAAATAATACAAAAATGTAGAATCCTGCCGGTAACGGAAAGTGTTATCTTCATAATGCAGCCCTTGCTCGTCATTACCTAAGAACAGCAACACTCCTGAGCCTATATTTTTCTTCAGTAGGGCCCGACGCTGTACATACGTTTCTTTAGCAAACATGATCTTCTGTTTTTTTAATAGTTATACCACAAAGATAAGAAGAATATTTGAAAGGATAAGATAAAACCCGAACATGTATAAAGAAGAACTACTTAGTCACCGGAATTGCGTTCAATGCCCTGTCCCTCTCTTCCTTAGGATGAGATTACATTAAAAGGCTTCTAATATAGCATTAAAAGCCTTTTAATATCATATTAGAAGCCTTTTAATGCTATTTCACTCCCGAAGTGACCTCCACTCATATGCAGTAAGACACAACCAAGCTGCGTCTTTCTTGTTAAATATAATAAGAGAAGATTTCTCGTTCCCGAACTATTCACTATTTTTGCAAAAAGTGCGGAGATAAAACTTATCTTTGCAGCAAGTAAACAATGTATAAAGTATGGCACAAGGTTCCCGACAGATACAGACTCAAGCGCAACAGCAGATACAGACGCTGTCACCACAGCAGATTCTGGTAGTAAAGCTACTGGAGCTTCCGGCAATAGAGCTGGAAGATCGCGTACGTGCCGAGCTTCTGGAAAACCCCGCACTGGAAGAGGGGAAGGACGATACTGCCGGTGATGAGTATTCCGATGCTCCCGACGCAGACTCCGGTACAGAAGAGGGCGGAGACACCGATTATGACTCCTTGAGCGATTATCTCACCGAAGATGATATACCCGATTACAAATTACAGGAAAACAACCGCAGCAAAGGAGAGCAGGCCGAAGAGATTCCCTTCTCCGATACCACTTCTTTCTATGAAACCCTGAAAGAACAACTGGGCGAACGCAATCTCACCGAACACCAGCGTGAACTGGCCGAATACCTCATCGGATCATTGGATGACGACGGGCTGTTACGTAAATCGCTGGAAAGCATCAGCGACGAACTTGCCATCTACGCCGGCATTGAAGCCACCACCGGAGAGTTGGAGGAAGCCCTGAAAATCATTCAGGATTTCGACCCGGCCGGATTGGGAGCCCGCAACCTGCAAGAGTGTCTCCTCATCCAGATACGACGCAAGATAGAGCAGCAAAACTTCACTCCCAACCCGTTGCTTTCTATCGAAGAAGCCATTATTTCCGAATGTTACGAAGACTTCACCCGTAAACATTGGGACAAAATACAACAAAAGCTCGGACTGGAAGAAGAAGCCTTCCGCCAAGCCATAAACGAAATCTGCAAACTGAATCCACGTCCGGGCGCATCGCTGGGCGAGGCCATCGGCAAAAACCTGCAACAAATCGTACCGGATTTTATTGTGGATACGTATGACGACGGCACCATAAACCTTACGCTCAACAACCGGAATGTTCCCGAACTGCGCATGAGCCGCGATTTCACCGAAATGGTAGAGGAACACACCAGGAACAAAGCCAACCAGTCCAAGGAGTCCAAAGAGGCCATGATGTTTCTGAAGCAGAAAATGGATGCCGCCCAAGGATTCATAGATGCCGTCAAGCAACGTCAGAACACATTGCTGACCACCATGCAAGCCATTATCGACCTGCAACGCCCTTTCTTCCTCGACGGTGACGAGTCGTTGCTCCGCCCCATGATATTGAAAGATGTCGCAGAACGCACCGGACTCGACATTTCAACAATCTCCCGTGTCAGCAACAGCAAATACGTACAGACCAATTACGGCATCTATCCGCTGAAGTTCTTTTTCAATGACGGATATGTTACGGAAGACGGAGAAGAAATGTCAGTACGGGAAATACGGAAAATACTTAAGGAATGTATCGACAGCGAAGATAAGAAAAAACCCTATACCGACGATGAACTGACAGAAATCCTGAAAGAGAAAGGATACCCGATTGCCCGCCGCACCGTAGCCAAGTACCGCCAGCAGCTAAACATACCGGTGGCAAGGCTGAGGAGATAGAAAGGGACAAGGCAGCGGAATGACAAAAGAGTGATAATGCAAAACCAGAGAAATGGCCATAGAACAACAACATATCATAACTGACAAAACCCTCATCAGGGCAGCCAAGGCGGTTTCGGTGATATTCACACCGTTCTCCATTCCCTTCGTGGCATTCCTGATTCTATTCGTGTTTTCGTACCTGCGGATCATGCCGCTGCAATACAAGTTAATCGTACTGGGAGTGGTGTACTGCTTTACAATCCTTATGCCTACCCTGACCATCTTCCTTTTCCGTAAGATCAACGGATTTGGCCCCGGCGATTTGGCAGAGCGGAAACGAAGGTATGTACCGTTCATCCTGACCATTACCTCTTACATCTTCTGCCTGCTCATGATGCACCGGCTGAATATCCCCTGGTATATGACAGGAATTATTTTTGCCGCTCTCATCATGATGATAATCTGCGTTATTGTCAACCTGAAGTGGAAGCTCAGCGAACACATGGCAGGAGCCGGCGCCATAATAGGCGGACTGGTTGCTTTCAGCGCCCTGTTCGGATACAATCCGGTGGGTTGGTTGTGCATATTCATCCTCATCGCAGGCGTGTTGGGTACGGCGCGGATCATCCTCCAACACCATACGCTGGGCGAGGTAATGGGCGGTTTCGCCGTAGGGCTGATTTGCTCCCTGCTGGTGCTGCACCCGTTCTGCAAATTAGTATTCCGTTTGTTCAACATATTCTTATTTTAAATATTAACTCTTAAAACTAACGATTATGAATTTTCCTAATGATGTAAAGTACACAAAAGAGCATGAATGGATTCGCCAGGAAGGCGATGTAGCTTATGTAGGAATCACCGACTATGCCCAAGAACAGTTGGGTGATATTGTATTTGTCGACATCCAGACAGTAGGCGAAACATTGGCAGCCGATGAGGTATTCGGCACTATCGAAGTAGTAAAAACCATTTCCGACCTCTTCTTGCCCGTTGCCGGAGAAGTGTTAGAGCAAAACGAGGCTTTGGAAGAACAGCCGGAACTGGTAAATAAAGACCCGTACGGCGAAGGCTGGCTCATCAAAATCAAACCTGCCGCCGACGCAGACTTCGACAGCCTGCTGGATGCAGAAGCATACAAAGCACTGATTAATGATTAATCACTAGCCCCTAATCACTAATAATTAAATAATATGTCTCCAATTGTCAGTATCATTATGGGCAGCACCTCCGACCTTCCTGTCATGGAAAAGGCCGCACAACTGCTCAATGATTTACATGTACCGTTCGAAATGAACGCTCTCTCTGCCCACCGCACTCCGGAAGCAGTAGAAGAATTTGCCAAAGGCGCCCGTAAGCGCGGTATTAAAGTAATTATCGCCGCAGCCGGCATGGCCGCAGCTCTGCCCGGTGTCATTGCCGCCAACACCACGTTGCCCGTAATCGGGGTGCCCGTAAAAGGCTCCGTCCTCGATGGCGTGGATGCCCTTTATTCCATTATCCAGATGCCTCCGGGCATCCCGGTAGCCACCGTAGCCATCAACGGAGCGATGAATGCTGCTATCCTTGCAGTGCAAATGCTCGCTTTGAGCAACGATGAACTGGCAGAAGCTTTTACCGCTTACAAAGAAGGTCTGAAAAAGAAAATCGTGAAAGCAAACGAAGACCTGAAAGAAGTGAAATACGAGTATAAAGTAAACTGATTAATCACTAACAACGTGGATATATTTAATTACTCCCGACGGGAAACATCAGAAGTGAATATCGGAGCCACCCCTATGGGCGGCTCCAATCCTATCCGCATACAAAGCATGACCAATACCTCCACGCAAGATACCGATGCGTGTGTGGCACAGGCCAAACGTATTGTGGATGCCGGCGGAGAATACGTACGCCTCACCACCCAGGGCGTCAAGGAAGCGGAGAACCTGATGAACATCAATGCCGCCCTGCGCCAAGACGGCTACATGGTGCCACTGGTGGCAGACGTACATTTCAACCCTAAAGTAGCAGACGTTGCCGCGCAATATGCGGAAAAGGTCCGCATCAACCCGGGCAACTACGTGGATGCCGCACGCACCTTCAAGCATCTGGAATATACCGATGAGGAGTACGCGCAAGAGGTCCGGAAGATACGCGACCGCTTCATTCCCTTCCTGAACATCTGTAAAGCCAATCACACCGCCATCCGTATCGGTGTGAATCATGGTTCGTTATCCGACCGTATCATGTCGCGCTACGGCGATACTCCCGAAGGCATGGTGGAATCATGCATGGAATTCCTACGGATCTGCGTAGCGGAGAAATTCATGGATGTGGTTATCTCCATAAAAGCGTCCAATACGGTAATCATGGTGAAAACCGTACGTTTACTTGCCCACATAATGGAAAAAGAAGGCATGCACTTCCCCCTACATCTCGGCGTAACGGAAGCCGGAGACGGAGAAGACGGACGCATCAAATCAGCCTTAGGCATCGGTGCTTTATTGGCCGACGGCTTAGGCGACACTGTCCGCGTATCCTTAAGCGAGGCTCCCGAAGCGGAAATTCCCGTTGCAAGAAAACTGGTGGACTATATGACGCAACGCCGCAATCATCCGTACATACCGGGTGCGGTGGCTCCCGAGTTCCATTATCTCTCTCCTGAACGCAGAACGACGACCGCTGTGCATAACATAGGCGGGGAAAGCCTTCCGGTAGTCATTGCTGTGCGTCTGGACGGGAATATGGATTTCAACCCGCAGTTTACGCCCGATTACGTGTACGCAGGACGCCAGTTGCCCGAACACCCCATCAAAGGCATGCAATACATCATCGACGCCGACCTTTGGAACGGCCAACCCGATACATGGCCCGCTTTCAAAAGCGAACAGCTGCCGTTTGTCAGCGGATTCAACGCATCATTGAAATTCCTGTTCATCAGTTACATGGGACTGGACGACGAAGCGATTGCCTGCCTGAAGTATCATCCGGAAATAGTCCTTGTAGCACAAAGCATCCACCCCAACCGACTGGGCGAATACCGCGCTTTGGCGCACCAACTGATGAATGAAGGACTGAAAAATCCTCTTGTTTTCTTCCAGCACTACGCCGAAGATGAGGTGGAAAACCTGCAAATCAAATCGGCTGCCGACATGGGAGCGCTCATCATCGACGGATTCTGCGACGGTATTCTCCTCTTCAACCAAAGCAAACAAAAGGGCGGCAAGAAGATAAGCGACAAGGTGACAGACGCCACCGCTTTCGGCATTTTGCAGGCAGGACGTGTCCGCACCAGCAAAACGGAATACATCTCCTGTCCGGGTTGCGGCCGTACGCTCTATGACCTTGAAAGCACCATCGCCCGCATCAAGCAGGCAACATCGCACCTGAAAGGACTTAAAATCGGTATTATGGGCTGTATAGTCAATGGCCCCGGTGAAATGGCCGATGCCGACTACGGGTATGTAGGCGCCGGACGAGGCAAAATCAGCCTGTACAAAAAGAAAGAATGTATTGAAAAGAATATCCCCGAAGAGGAAGCAGTGGAAAAACTGATAGAACTAATCAAAAAGAACGGGGATTACACTGAGAGATAAGTTCCTTTTCCCTCACAAAAGACGCAGAGTCCCACAGAGATTTTCTTCTCCCGGAATCCGGTTTGAACGGTCCAGGAATAATGAAAGCTCTCTGTGGGACTCTGCGTCTTTTGTATGATGATTTTTTGGGGGGCGGAACACCCCTACCAGCAAACCTACCGTTTGCTCTCGTCCGATTTTGCAAGCGGGGCGCCGAGCATCTTCTTATACTCCTCCGGAGCAGTCAATATCTTGGCAGCTTCCTTCAAATCATCATCATCCTTTAATTGCTGGATAATGCTTCCGCGCTGATAATAATAGCGTTTGATAATCTCCACAGCAATCATTTCCTTGATATCTTTTGAGAAGTGGTCAAGGTCGCGCTCCAAATTATGGGACAACTTCTTCTCCAAAGCTTCGAACTCGCCCGACGCATCTGCCAGATAGCCTTCAAACTCGGCCATCTCCTTCAGGTTTTTCAATATCTTCTCAGTCTGCTGGTCATACTTGAAATCGGCCTTTTGCACCATTGCTTTGAAGTCGGCATAGTCGGCATCGGTGATTTTGAAATCCTTGGGTTCCGGAACCGTAGGATGCTTCAAGCAATACTCTGTGGCATAATTAAATATCAGGTTGTCATTCACCAGATAGAACAGGATATTGGGCAATTTATCCTGCTTGACGGTAATATCGGGAGTGACCCCGCCACCGTCGCGCACTTCGCGCCCTGCCGCAGTGTGGAATACAGTGGTGAGGCTGTCCGGAATACGTCCCACACTACCGTCTTCATTACGGTGCTTATAGTCGATGGCCTGCACGCAACGACCGCTTGGGATATAATATTTGGAAGTGGTCAGCTTCATTGTACCGCCATAAGGCAGTGGACGGGTAGTCTGCACAAGCCCCTTTCCAAATGTACGGTTGCCCACCACCACTGCACGATCGTAATCCTGCAATGCACCCGCCAGAATCTCCGATGCAGAAGCCGTAGCGCTGTTCACCAATACAGCCAACGGGATTTCCAGATCCAACGGCTCGCGCAAGGTCTTATACGTATTGCTCGCCTGTTTGATTTTTCCTTTCGTAGTCACCAGCGTTTTGCCCCTCGGCAGGAAGAAGTTGGCTATTTCCACCGCCTCATCCAGCAAACCGCCGCCATTATTGCGCAGGTCGATCACCAAAGAAGTGATTCCCTGTTTCTTCAAATCAAGAAACGCCTGCTTGAACTCTTTGGAAGGATTGCCGGAGAAAGTGCTCAAGTTGATGTAACCGATGTTATTGTCCAGCATCGCATAATAAGGAATAAAAGGCAACTGGATGGAACGACGGACAATGTCGAACTCCAACGGCTGTTCCGTTCCGGGACGCTGCACTTTCAGCTTGAAACTTGTGCCCACCTGTCCGCGAAGCATTTCGCTCACTTCCTGATTGTTCTTTCCCGCAAGGTCTTTGCCGTCAATCTCCATAAGGATGTCACCCGCCTTCAGACCTACGGTGGCAGCCGGCATATTTTCGTATGGCTCGGCTATCATAGACCGCTTCAGCTTGGTGTTCCAGGTTATGATCGAGCCGATACCGCCATACGAGTTTTTCAACATCTGCTCCAGCTCGCTCTGGTCGTCTTCCGGAAAATATTGTGTATAAGGATCGAGCGAGTAGAGCATCGACTCGATGCCGGTACGGATCGTTTTGTCCGGATCTATCGTATCCACATAGAACATATCCAGTTCTTTCACAATAGAATTGAATATATCCAGATTTTTGGCTACCTGAAAACTACGGCCATCACCACTCTTGAATCCGAAAAAGAAACTCGTACCCACTGCCAGCAACAGGACAGCTATCCAACGTATTTTTAAATATTTCATATGTTCTAATTTATCATTATAATCTTTTCTTTTATCTTCTCCCATTTAGAATCCGGCAGCTCCGTTCCAATCACCTGTATCACCTCTCCCGACAGGATGGAGCCTATATTTCCGCACTTCTCCAAAGAATAGCCGCAAGTCAGCCCGTAAAGGAAACCTGCCGCAAAGAAATCTCCGGCACCTGTGGTATCCACCACATTCTTCACCGGTACGGCCTCAACGTGCACCTCTTCCGTTCCCTTGCGAATCAATGAGCCACGCGCTCCCACCTTTACAATGGCAATACTACACATTTTGGCAATAATATCCAACGCTTCTTCGGGTTCTTTGCCTGTGAACGCCTTAGCCTCTTCCTCATTGGCAAAGACAATATCCACATATTTATTGACCAAAAGGGAGAAAAACTCATGGTCACCCGCCACGATGTTATAACTTGCCATGTCCAGACAAACCTGCAAGCCGGCTTCCTTTGCCAATTCGATAGCGCGGAGAATCATGTCGTGCTCCTGCACCAGATAGCCCTCTATAAACAGATAAGTATATCCTTTGAACATCTCCAGCGACAGCTCTTCCGCTTTCAATGTGGACGCCGCCCCCAAATATGTGCCGAAGGTGCGTTCTCCGTCCGGAGATATAAAAGTAGACGCCACTCCCGAAGGCAGTGTATCCGAAACCAACAAGTTGGCTTCCGTTCCATGCTTCAGCAGGCTTTCCCCAAAAAAGCGGCCGTAAGAATCATTATTAACCTTTCCTATGAACCCGGTGCCCGCCCCAAGCTGCGCCATGGCGCGGATGGCATTTCCGGCAGACCCTCCGGTGGCCTGATGCGTCTTCATCCGGCTAAAGTATTTATTGATTTTCAGCAATTTATCCTCGTCAATAAGAGTCATGCTACCCTTAGGCAACTCCATTTCCGTTAAGATTTCATCACTGTCAAGGGTTGCTAACACATCGACCAATGCGTTTCCCAATCCAATTATTTTGTCCATTCTTGATATTTTTTTTGCAAAGATATTGCATATTTCAAAATATCCTATTACTTTTGCAGCGCATTTGAGAAAAAACAACATTCTTCCTTAGCTCAGTCGGTTAGAGCATCTGACTGTTAATCAGAGGGTCCTTGGTTCAAGTCCAAGAGGAAGAGCGAAAGAGAAACTCGAATGTAACATTCTTCCTTAGCTCAGTCGGTTAGAGCATCTGACTGTTAATCAGAGGGTCCTTGGTTCAAGTCCAAGAGGAAGAGCAAAAGGTTCGTCATGCAGGCGAACCTTTTTTGTTTGAATCAACTATCTGACATCCCGGCTCAAGGATCATTCTCAATAATCCGTTACAGCAAGTGTCAGCACACTGATACACATCCCTTCCACATCCCGAAACGCATCGGCGCACGCCGTAGTGGTGGCTCCGGTAGTCAGCACATCATCCACCAGCAAGACATGCTTTCCGGCAAAGCGTTCGGGACAGTCAAGGCGGAACATGCCGTCCACATTCTCCCACCGCTCATACGCCGACTTGCTTGTCTGCGTCTCCGTATGCCTTTTGCGCACCACAGAAGAAGTATCCAGGGAAAGACCGGTAACCGCTGCAATCCCCCGGGCTATGTACTCGCTTTGGTTGTACCCGCGTATCCGTTGTTTACGGGGATGCAAAGGAACGGGTACTATAACGTCTATACCGCGAAAGAAGCCCGACTCCAGCAGCTCCGCTGCCATAAAGCGTCCCATTATCTCACCTAAATCCTTACGCCCGCCATATTTCAGCAAATGTAGTATCCGGCGGAAGTCGCTGCCTTTCTGATAAAAAAAGTAGGAGGTGGCATGTTCCAAAGGAAATTTTCCCCAAAACATACGCTCCACCGGATTGTCCACACGAAGATGATACCCCGTACGGGGCAGACTCATATTACACTTCAGGCAAATAGCATCTTCTCCCTCCTGCAAAGGCTCGCCGCACACAGCGCACTGCCGGGGAAAGAATAAATGAAGAAAAGATAGAAACCAAGTTTTAAATGTGTTTTTCATAGGTGTTACATACCTAAAGGCATCGCCTTCTGCACCAGCTCCAGCAAGAACGGGTGCAGCCACCCGTTAGTGGCGACCACATGATGCCCGTCGATGAAACCGGCGTTTCCATAAAAATCTGTCACCCGTCCGCCTGCTTCCTGCACAATCAGTGCCGCCGCCGAGAAATCCCATTTTCCGAGGAAAGCCTCCAGCCAAGCGTCGAAACGTCCTGCCGCCACATAGCAGAGGGCTATTGCCGCCGAACCATTCATACGGATACCCGCCACCCTGCCGTACAGTTCGCGTATCAGATACTCTCCCGTACGGGCATATTGTTCCGAATTATACGGAAGCTCCGTCACCACGAACGAAGCTTCCATACTACGGACGGAAGATACTTGTAGAGACTGCCCATTAAGGTATGCGCCACCGCCCTTCCAAGCATAGAAACACTCGTCCAGACAAGGGTCATAAACAACTCCCAGCAACAACTCGTGCTTGTTGCGCAAAGCGATACTGACACAGTAGGGGGCATTGCCATGAATATAATTGGTAGTACCGTCAAGCGGGTCCACCACCCAACAATACGGCTCATCCCGGTAGACTGCCGAGCCCTCCTCCACGATAAAACCGGCTTCGGGCAGAAGAGCGCCCAGTGCGGCGACAATGCGTTTTTCAGACTCCTTGTCCACATAGGACACATAGTCGTGCGCATGCTTTTCCTCCACCGCTTCCCTACGGAAACTCTTACGCTCTTCTTTCAGGAAGCGCCCCGCCGTACGGGCCACATCGCAGACTTTACCGGTCAAGATTCTTAAATCATCCATTGTTCAAGCAATCATTAAAATAAATCATTTATCGGCAACCGACTCGTAGACAAGCTCTCCACGCCGGCTGACGGTCCATTTATCATTTTCCAAACGTACGTTCTTCGTATCATCGTCCTCCATATTCCAGACATACCCGCCGGAAGGCAAACTACGACGGTCAAGGATTTCATTCGGGATATCCTCTTCCGAGAAGAACAATTCCACCCGGCTGGAGTCAGGACTGAACACAATATATAATGTGTTCCTTTCATCTTTAACAGAAGTCAGACGCACACCTTTCTCCCACAAACGGATGCAATCTTTCTGTACTTCACTCCATGTATATCCCGCCGAAGCAATACATCCATGCTCATCTTTATCGCCCCCAATCATTTCCGGCTTTTCCATTTCATCGGTATCCCCAGCCTTTTTCTCGCGGTTGCTTCCACAGCTTACCAATAACGCTCCGGCGCATACCAGACACACAGTCATCGTTTTTATATTCATATGCCTTTCAATTTTTATGTTCAAAGATACACAAAATATAAGAGAAACGAATAAAACCTGTAAATCTTGCACCTGATTTATCCTATATAACGGGTAACTCAAAAAGCACATAATATTAATAATGTCCCAGCATATATCACTTATGTTCAAAAATACAAAACAGAGCGTTTTTTGTCTGTTCAAAGCCGGTACGGATTATAATTTTTGCCTTACATTTACAGAGGGTTAAGCACACCCCTCCCCCCTAAAACGGATAGAAGAACAACTATTTATTAACATACCAAACGAAAAAACATGAAAAAAAGTATCCTATTTATCACAAGCCTTTTCCTCTGTATTTTCTGCCTGAAAAGCAATGCGCAACAGAGCAGGACAGAAGTGACTTGGGAAAAAATGGAAGATGTCACAGTCCCCATTCCCCCACAGGTGCACCCCCGGCTTTACGTACGCTCCGCCGATCTGCCCGACCTAAAGAAACGGATGAACCACCCGCACGTAAAGGAGGTTCTGGCCACCCTGAACAAATTAGGGAAAGACCGCACACCGGAAGAAGAGGCAAAGGTCAAGGACAGAGGATTCCGCTATTACTTCGAAATGCGCGGCGTGACCAGCCGCGTACAGGTACAAGCCCTCGAATACCTCGTATACGGCGACAAGAAACAAGCAAGACGCGCCATTACCGCCATGCTGGACACGCTCCAGAACGTAAACTATGGAACCCAAGGGGACCTGTCACGCGCCAGTGGTGTGATGCTCACCTGCGGCGCAATGGTATATGACTGGTGCTACGACCAGATGAAAGAATCGGAGAAAAAAGCGTACGTGGAATCTTTCATCCGCATAGCCAAGACGATGGAATGTGGCTACCCTCCACGCAACAACGAACCGATTGCCGGACACTCCAGCGAATGGATGATACTGAGAGACATGCTTTCGGCCGGCATAGCCATCTATGACGAATATCCGGACATGTACAACTACGTGATAAAGATGATGTTCAAGGATTACCTGCCTGTAAGGAACTACATCTATTCCGGACATAACTATCATCAGGGGACAAGCTACGTGAACGTACGTTTCAGCAATGACCTCTTCTCCCTCTGGATCCTGCAACGCATGGGAGCAGGAGCCATATACAACCCGGCACAGCAGTTCGTGCTGTACGACTTCCTGTATCGCCGCCGCCCGGACGGACAAGTAATGCCCGCCGGCGACACTAACCCTATCAGAAAGAACACGCCCTCCTATTCGCTGCCCGCCATGCTGGCCTCCAGCTTCTACAAAGACAGCTACCTGGCCTACGAATACGAGCGCAAACCGAATATCGAGCGCCATTGCCTCATCTTCGACATCCTGTGGAGAGATCTGGACCTGAAAGCCAAAGCCCCCGATGACCTGCCGCTGACACGCTACTCCGGAAGCCCGTTCGGCTGGATGATAGCACGTACGGCATGGGACGAAAACAGCGTGATTGCCGAAATGAAAATAAACGAACAGTTTGTCGGCAACCACCAGCATCTGGACGGCGGTTCCTTCCAACTCTATTACAAAGGCCCTCTCGCCATCGACGCAGGAGCCTATCAGGGAAGTTCCGGCGGCTACAACAGCCCGCACAACAAGAATTTCTTCAAACGTACCATCGCACATAACTCCCTGCTGGTGTACAACCCCGACGAGAAATTCGCCTGCTGGAACTACGGCGGAGGCGGCAAGACCGAGTTTGCAGCCAATGACGGTGGACAACGCATGCCCGGCGACCGCTGGGAAACCTGCCGTTCCTTCAAGCAATTGATGAGCAAGGACTACACCACCGGCAAAGCACTGGCGCATGGCTTCGGACCGGATGCCTGCAAACCCGATTACTCCTACCTGAAAGGTGACATCACGCAAGCCTATACAGATAAGGTAAAAGAGGCCAAGCGTTCTTTCGTATTCCTGAACCTACATTCCACCGAAGTGCCCGGTGCGCTCATCGTATTTGACAAAGTGGTATCTTCCGACCCGCAGTTCAAGAAGTTCTGGTTGCTGCACAGCATCGAAGAGCCCGTAATAGAAGGCGACCGTTTCATCATCCGCCGTACCAAGAACGGGGATACGGGCATGTTGCAGAACCAAGTGCTGCTGCCTGAAGCCGGTAATGCCCAAATAGAAAAAGTGGGCGGCAAAGGAAAAGAATTCTGGGTGTTCGGCACCAACTATCCGAACGACGCACTGCCCAACCGTCCCGATGATGCCAACGAAAGAGGAGCATGGCGCGTAGAAGTGTCTCCCGCTGTTCCCGCCGCCGAAAACTACTTTCTGAACGTGATGCAGGTGGCAGACAACACCTGCAAACGGATGAATGACGTGAAACGTATCGATGCCGGGAAAGTGGTGGGCGTACAGATAGCCGACCGGATCGTGACTTTCAGCAAGAACAGCCTGCCCCTGTCCGGCAAAATAGACATGAAGGTGGACGGAAACACTTCCATGAAATTTGTCATCACCGACCTCATTCCGGGCACATGGCAAATCAAGAAAGACGGGAAAGTATATATCCCCGCCATGGAAGTACGTTCAAACGACGGCATCCTTTCTTTTGAAGGCACTGCCGGACATTACGAGTTTCTACGCTAAACGACAACGGCGGAAGATCCGCCGGGATAAACCACCAAGACTGCACCCGATGAACAGAGTATCACCGGATGCAGTCTTTTTTATGAATAGATTTTCCTATCTTTGCCTACTGCAACCACTAAAGTTATAAATTACATGGAACATCCTCTTTCCCAATTCAGATACTGTCCGAAATGTGGTTCGGAGCATTTCGACATTCACAATGAGAAATCAAAGCAATGCAAGGATTGCGGATTCGTCTACTATTTCAACCCTTCTTCCGCCAGCGTAGCCCTGATACTGAACAAACAAAACGAATTGCTGGTGTGCCGTCGCGCCAAAGAACCGGCTAAAGGAACACTGGACCTGCCTGGCGGCTTCATCGACATGGCGGAAACCGGCGAGGAAGGCGTAGCGCGTGAAGTGAAAGAAGAAACAGGCATGACGGTGACACAAGCCGAATATCTGTTTTCGTTGCCGAACATTTACATATACTCAGGATTTCCCGTACATACGCTGGACATGTTTTTCCGCTGTACGGTAGCGGATACCCTGCATCTCAAGGCAATGGACGATGCCGCAGAAGTGTTCTTCCTGCCTCTGAAAGAAATACGCCCGGAAGATTTCGGACTGGCATCCATTCGCAAAGGCCTGCAAATGTTCCTGACCGGCATATCCTAAAAAAGCCAAACATTTGAAACATTTTCAAACCAAAACACGTATTTTTGTAAAAGAATCTATTCCATAGCCAAAGATGAAACATAAAATCTACCGAATATTGTGCACCGCACTCTGCTGCGCACCTTTGCTCGCCACAGCACAGACGAGCGAGAAAACCACCTCCCCGCAACGGCTGTACGAGGAAGGCCAGAACCTGTTTCGGCAAAAAGCATTTGCCGCCGCCATGTCTCCGTTGCAGGCTTTCATAAAACAAACCGGCGCGGAAGGCAACCCGCTCCCCACTGCCGGAGAGAAAGAAGAAGCCGAATACATGCTGGTATGCGCCGAATATGAATTAAGAAGTCCAAACAGCATAGAACTGCTGCGGGAGTATCTTGACACGTATCCCGACACTCCCCATGCCAACCGTATTTATGCCCTTATCGCTTCCGCCTATTTCTTCGAAGGAAAATATGATGATGCGCTGGCAATGTTCAACTCCGCCCGGCTCGACCTTTTGGGCAATGAAGAACGGGATGACATGACCTACCGTCTGGCAACCTGCTACCTGAAAACCGGGAATGTGAAAGAAGCCGCCATCTGGTTTGAGACATTGCGTAGCACCAGCTCCAAATATGCGGCGGACTGCACATATTACCTTTCATACATCCGCTACTCCCAACAACGCTATGACGATGCGCTCAGCGGCTTCCTCAGCCTGCAGGACAATGCGAAATACAAGGCGCTCGTACCTTATTACATTGCGGAAATATACCTCATAAAAAAGAATTATGACAAAGCGGAAATCGTTGCCCAAAACTACCTCTCCGCTTATCCCGGACAGAAATATACGGGAGAGATGTACCGCATACAAGGTACGGCCGACTACCATTTCGGCAAGTATCACGAAGCCGTAAAAGCCTTCGGGCACTATCTGAAAGATAATGCAGAGCCCGCGGCAAGAAGGGACGCACTTTATATGCTGGGAATGTCCTATTACCGGACGGGAGTCTATTCGCAAGTTCCCGTCGTCCTGGGCGAAGTGACTACCGGCAAAGATGAGCTCACGCAGAACGCTTATCTGCACATGGGACTGGCTTACCTGCAACTTGCCGACAAGAACAAAGCCCGTATGGCTTTTGAACAGGCTGCCGCATCCAACGCCAACCTGAAAATAAAAGAACAGGCATCCTATAATTATGCCCTCTGCATCCACGAAACATCCTACTCCGCATTCGGCGAGTCCGTTACGGTCTTTGAAAACTTCCTGAACGAGTTTCCCAACTCCGCCTATGCCAACAAGGTGAGCAACTATCTGGTAGAGGTGTACATGAATACACGCAGCTATGACGCCGCGCTCAAATCCATTGAGCGTATTGCACATCCCAGCAGAGCCATTCTGGAAGCCAAACAGAAAATCCTGTTCCATCTGGGAACCCAGTACTTTGCCAATACGCAGTTTGAACGGGCAATCCTTTATTTCAACCAAAGCATCGCCCTGGGCCAATATAACCTGCAAACCAAAGCGAATGCCCTTTATTGGCGGGGTGAATCTTATTACCGCCTGAACCGCATGCAGGAGGCCGCCCGCAACTTCAACGATTACCTGTCGCTTACCACGCAGAAGAATACGGAAATGTATGCCCTTGCCTACTATAACCTTGCCTACATAACCTTCCACAAAAAAGATTATGCAACGGCGCAAGACCGCTTCCAAAAGTTCATCCAACTGCAAAAAAGCGGAGATGCAACCGTTCTTGCCGACGCATACAACCGTATCGGTGACTGCCACATGCAAGCACGCCGCTTTGATGAAGCCAAGCAATATTATACCCGGGCGGAGAATCTGGGTACACCGGCAGGCGACTACTCCTACTATCAATTGGCACTGGTGGCAGGCTTGCAAAAGAACTATGACGGCAAGGTGGCCTTGCTGAACCAACTGGCAAACAAATATCCCAATTCGCCATACGCCATCAATGCGCTCTACGAAAAAGGCCGTTCTTATGTGCAGAGCCGCAACAACAGCCAAGCTATCGCCACTTTCCGGGAACTGCTGAACAAATATCCCGAAAGTCCTGTCAGCCGTAAGGCCGCTGCAGAAATAGGCTTACTGTATTATCAGAATGATGATTACGACCGGGCTATCGAAGCCTATAAACATGTCATTACCAAATACCCGGGTAGCGAGGAGGCCCGCCTTGCCATGCGCGACCTCAAATCCATTTATGTGGAAGCCAACCGCGTGGATGAGTTCGCAGCGCTTGCTGCCCAAATGCCGGGTGCTATCCGGTTTGAACCCAGCGAACAAGACTCACTTACATACATTGCCGCAGAAAAGGTTTACATGAAAGGCGAACTCACTCCTGCAAAAGCAAGTTTCACCCGTTATCTGCAAAGCTATCCGAACGGAGCTTTCAGCCTGAACGCACATTATTATCTTAGCATTATCGGAAAAGAACAAAAAGATGAAGTCGCCGTACTGGAGCATGCAGGCAAACTGCTGGAGTATCCGGACAGCCCGTACTCGGAAGAGGCACTGCTGATGCGCGGAGAAATTCTGTTCAACCACAAGGAGTACGAACAGGCAATGGCCGACTATAAACAACTGCAAGCACGCGCCACCACCGCCGAACGCAGACAACTGGGTGCGACAGGCGTACTGCGCTGCGGTGCATTGCTGAAGGATGACATAGAAGTAATCCAAGCCGCAACCACCCTGCTCACCGAAGCCAAACTGACTCCCGAATTACAGAATGAAGCCCTGTACTATCGCGCCAAAGCCTATCTGAACCAAAAAGCAGTGAAAAAAGCAGCGGACGACCTCAAACTTTTGGCAAAAGATACCCGTACGCTATACGGTGCGGAAGCTAAATTCCTGGTGGCACAACAGATGTACAACGCCGGTGAATATGCTGCCGCAGAAAAAGAAATCCTAAACTTCATCGATCAAAGTACGCCGCACGCTTACTGGCTGGCACGCAGCTTCATCCTCCTATCCGACGTTTATGTCGCCATGGATAAAAAACTGGATGCACGCCAATATCTGTTAAGCCTGCAACAGAACTATCATAACGATGATGACATTGAGGGTATGATCCAAGAAAGACTGGAAAAGCTGAAATAAAAAGAATATAATGAATATGAGAAAGATACAATATATCTTCAGCGGAATAGCGCTGATGACCTTACCTTTGGGCATTCACGCCCAGCAACAGGCCAAAGATTCCACAGTGAACCGTACAGTCGTTGTGGAACAGGAATACAATCCCGACATTCTGGATGCATCCAAAATAAATGTGCTTCCCAAAGTGGAGCCGCCAACTGCCAGCAAAAGAGTTGTGGAATATGATGCAACCCTCATGCCCGCCAATGCCATCCCTGCAACCGTCATGCAGGCGTATACCGGAAAAGAAACACAGGCCAAGGCACAGCCCGGATACGTCAGGTTAGGATACGGCAATTACGGCAACTTAGATGCACGTGCCAACTATCTGTTTACACTATCCGGCAAAGACCGCCTGAATCTGAATTTCCACATGAACGGCAGGGACGGCAAACTCGATTTACCGGAAAATGGCGGCAAATGGAATTCTTATTATTATCGTACACATGCCAACATAGATTATCTGCATCGTTTCAAGAAAGTGGATCTGAACATCGCAGGCAACTTCGGACTGAGCAACTTCAATTTCCTGCCTGATGCAGCCGTCAGAAAACAGAAATTCACCTCCGGAGACATTCATTTCGGAGTGAAATCCACTGATACGGAACTGCCCCTCCAATTCAGTGCGGAGACGAACTTGATGCTCTACGAACGCCAATACGATCTCGGCATATCGGATAATCAGGAGAATATAATCCGCACCAAAGCACAGGTCGCAGGAAGCATCTCGGAGGAACAAATCATCGGCATCGCCTTTGCAATGGATAATGTGTTTTATAAGAACAATGATTTTGAAAACTACACATCGCTCAATCTGAACCCGCACTACCGGTTGGAAAATGACGACTGGAAAATACGTCTGGGCGCACAAGTTGATATGGCTTTCGGCTTCGGAAAGAAGTTCCGGGCAGCACCTGATGTGTCCGTAGAATATAATTTCTCGGACAGCTATATCCTCTATGCACAGGCCAAAGGGGGAAAACTGCAAAATGACTTCCGCCGTCTGGAAACATTCTGTCCGTACGGGCAGATAACTCCGCAGCTGGACGCCACCTATGAACAACTGAATACCGCCATCGGCTTCAAAGCCAGCCCGGCAGCAGGTTTATGGCTAAACTTATACGGCGGATACCAGAACCTAAAGGATGATTTGTTTTTCCAACCGACAATCCTCACTCCTGCCGCAAGCGAGCCCTATCCGATGCTCTCCATCAACCAGTGGAACACAAGTAACTTTTATGCCGGCGCGGAACTGCGTTACGACTATAAAAATATATTTTCATTCTCCGCTGCCGGAGTCTATCGCAGCTGGGATACAAAAGATGACAGCCAGCTCACCGGGAACTATGCACTTGCCTACAAACCGGCTTTTGAGGCCAATCTGCATATAGATGTACGTCCCATATCCTCTGTACTCCTCAGCCTCGGTTATCAGCATGTCTCACGCGAGAAAGTGGAAGAAAGCAAGGTTGATGCAGTTAATAACCTTTATCTGGGCGGTACTTACGAGTTCCTGAAAGGAATATCCGTCTATGCCCGTATCAACAATTTGTTAAACCGGGATTACCAATATTATTGGGGATACCCGACCGAAGGCATCAACTTCATCGGTGGCGTAAGTTTCAAATTCTAATAGCCGGAATCAGAGACATTACGAACAAAAAAGACCTTTTTTGCTAAATTCTCCTTATATTATAAGGTGGTAAGTTTGTTTTTTCCTACTTTTGCGGGCAAAATCAGTGGCTGGAGTCACTATAAAACAGAAATTTATGCAGAAAAACCTTGTCATTGTCGAGTCTCCGGCAAAAGCAAAAACCATTGAGAAGTTCCTCGGAAAGGACTATAAAGTACTTTCCAGCTATGGCCATATACGCGATTTGAAGAAAAAAGAGTTCAGTATTGATATCGATAAGAACTTCAAACCGCATTATGAAATTCCGGGAGATAAGAAAAAGGTTGTAGAAGAGCTGAAAGCCGAAGCCAAAGAAGCGGAAACCGTATGGCTGGCATCCGATGAGGACCGCGAAGGAGAAGCAATTGCATGGCATTTATATGAAGTGCTGAAGCTGAAACCGGAACATACCAAGCGTATCGTTTTCCATGAAATCACCAAAAGCGCCATTCTAAAGGCTATTGAGAAGCCACGTAATATTGACATCAATTTGGTGGATGCGCAGCAGGCACGCCGTATTTTGGACCGCATTGTAGGTTTTGAACTCTCACCCGTATTGTGGAGAAAAGTAAAACCCGCTCTTTCTGCCGGACGTGTGCAGTCGGTAGCCGTCCGCCTCATCGTAGAGCGCGAACGCGAGGTACAGGCTTTCCAGTCGGAGGCATCCTACCGGGTTACCGCCGTTTTCCTTGTACCCGATACAGACGGCAAGCTGGTTGAAATGAAAGCCGAACTGGCACGCCGCATCAAAACAAAAGCCGAAGCGCAGAAATTTCTGGAAAGTTGCAAATCAGCCACTTTTACTATCAATGACATCTCCACCCGCCCGTTGAAGAAGAGCCCTTCCGCCCCATTTACGACATCTACCTTACAACAGGAAGCTGCCCGTAAATTAGGGTTCACAGTGGCACAAACCATGATGATTGCGCAACGATTGTACGAATCGGGAAAAATCACCTATATGCGTACCGACTCAGTCAATCTGTCGGAACTGGCGGTGAACAGTAGCAAAGTCGTTATTGCCGACCTTATGGGAGAGCGTTATGTTTATCCGCGCCATTTCGCCACAAAAACCAAAGGCGCCCAAGAAGCTCACGAAGCTATCCGCCCCACCTATATGGAAAATGCCAAAATAGAGGGTACCCCACAGGAAAAAAAACTATACGACTTGATCTGGAAGCGCACAATAGCTTCCCAAATGGCAGATGCGGAAGTTGAAAAGACTACCGTAAATATCAGCATCAGCAACGAATCGGAGACGTTCACAGCAACGGGAGAAGTTGTAAAGTTTGACGGTTTCCTCCATGTCTACCGCGAGTCTATCGATGAAGAAGCAGAACTGGAAGATGAAACCCGCCTGCTGCCCCCTTTGAAAAAAGGACAAGTTTTACAGAACCAGGACATTATTGCTACGGAACGCTTCACGCAACATCCACCCCGCTACACTGAGGCCAGCCTTGTGCGCAAGCTGGAGGAGTTGGGCATCGGTCGTCCTTCCACGTATGCCCCCACCATCTCGACCATACAGCAACGCGGCTATGTGGAGAAAGGTGAAAAAGCGGGAGAAGAGCGTTCTTACAACGTACTTACATTACAGAACAACGAGATTACAGATATCACCCAAGTGGAAATTACAGGAGCAGAGAAAGCCAAACTGATACCTACCGATATAGGTACGGTGGTCAATGACTTCTTAATGGAGTACTTCCCCAATATCCTCGACTATAACTTCACCGCCAGCGTCGAGAAACAATTCGACGAAATAGCGGAAGGAGAGAAGAAATGGACGGCTATTTTGAGTAATTTCTACCAGGGTTTCCACCCGTCCGTAGAAAATACGCTCGCCACCAAAAATGCCCATAAAGCAGGTGAACGCATCTTAGGCCAAGAACCGGGCAGTGGTAAACAGGTATCCGTAAAAATCGGTCGCTTTGGCCCTGTCGTACAAATCGGTACTGCCAGCGATAGCGAGAAACCGCGTTTTGCCCAACTCAAAAAGGATATGTCCATTGAGACAATAACGTTGGAAGAGGCTTTGGATCTGTTTAAGCTTCCCCGCACTTTGGGCGAATACGAAGGCAAGACGGTAACCGTAGGAACCGGACGCTTTGGGCCTTATATACACAACAACGGAATCTACGCTTCACTCCCTAAAACAATAGACCCGTTGGAAATCACATTGGACGAAGCAATCGAGCTTATCCAGAACAAAAAAGATGCCGAAGCCAAAAAACATATTAAGAAATTTGAGGAGGAACCTGAATTGGAGATTCTGAATGGCCGCTACGGACCCTACATTACTTATAAAGGCAGCAACTATAAGATTCCAAAGGATATCATCCCGCAGGATCTGAGCCTGGACGCATGCAGGGAAATCATCAAACTGCAAAGTGATCCGGATGCACCGAAAGCCAGACGCGGAAAATACGCCAAGAAGAAAAAATAAAGCCGTAATCAAAATAAAAGCCCTCTTTACCGAACCGTAAAGAGGGCTTTTCATATACAAAATATCCTTAATTACATTCTGTCGGGAACTTCAATGCCAAGCAGCCCCATTCCCAAACGCACTACCTTAGCCACATTCTCGGACAAGGCAAGACGAAATATCTTCACTGCCTCATTCTCCTCACGCAGAATGCTGAAATCATGATAGAACTGATTGTATTCCTTTACAAGGTCATAAGTATAATTGGCTATCAGAGAAGGACTATAATCCTCACCTGCCTGTTTCACAACAGTTGCAAAGTCTGCAATCATCTGTATCAGCCCTTCTTCTTTTTCACTCAATTCAATGCCCAAGGGGAGCTGTGCAGGAACAGTGATACCTGCTTCCTTCGCCTTACGCAGAACGGACTGGATACGCGCGTACGTATATTGGATAAAAGGCCCTGTATTACCGTTAAAGTCAATGGACTCTTTTGGATTGAATGTCATATTCTTACGGGCATCTACTTTCAATATAAAATATTTCAAAGCACCCAAACCGACAATACGGGCAATATTATCAGCTTCTTCCTGAGTGAGGCCGTCCAGCTTACCTAATTCTCCGGAAGTCTCCTTCGCGGTATTAATCATTTCAGCCATCAAATCATCGGCATCCACAACGGTACCTTCACGGCTCTTCATCTTTCCTTCGGGTAGTTCCACCATACCGTAAGAGAAATGAACCAGTCCCTTCCCCCAGTCAAAGCCCAGCTTATCAAGCAAGATAGAAAGTACCTGGAAGTGATAGTTCTGTTCATTACCTACCACATAAATCATCTTGTCAATAGGGAAATCGGCAAAACGCAATTTAGCCGTACCTATGTCCTGCGTCATATAGACAGAAGTTCCATCCGCCCGAAGAAGCAGCTTATGATCCAGTCCTTCCCCTGTGAGGTCGGCCCATACGGAACCGTCTTCTTTGCGGTAGAAGAAACCTTTCTCCAAGCCTTCCATAACCTTCTCCTTCCCTTCCAGATAGGTTTCCGACTCGTAATAAATTTTATCGAAAGTAACTCCCATCATACGATAAGTCTCATCGAAGCCTACATATACCCAATCATTCATCTTCTTCCACAAAGCACGCACTTCGGGATCATTAGCTTCCCACTTCACCAACATTTCACGCGCCTCTTTCATCAAAGGAGATTCAGATTCCGCCTTAGCTTTCGCCTCTTCCTCACTCAGGCCTTCACCCTGAAACTTCGCCATCAACTCTTTCACTTCGGCTTTATAATGCTTGTCGAAAGCTACATAGTAATCACCAATCAGATGATCACCTTTCTTACCGGAAGTTTCGGGAGTTTCACCATTGCCATACTTCAACCAAGCCAGCATTGATTTACAAATATGAATACCGCGGTCATTCACAATATTCGTCTTTACCACCTTGTTACCATTAGCTGCAATGATATTTGCCAATGCATTACCCAACAGGTTATTGCGGACATGGCCCAGATGGAGGGGTTTATTCGTATTGGGTGAAGAATACTCAATCATCACCAACGGAGACTTGTCAGTAGCAGAAACAACGCCGTATTGCGCATCCGCATGAATACCGTTCAGTAACTCAATCCATGCCGAAGAAGCAATTGTCAGGTTCAGAAACCCTTTGATAACATTGAATGTCGAAACCGAAGGCTCATTTGCCTGCAAATATTCGCCAATCTCCTGTGCTGTCTGCTCCGGTCCTTTCTTAGACATCCGGAGGAAAGGGAAAACAACCAACGTAAGGTGTCCCTCAAATTCTTTCTTGGTCTTCTGCAACTGTACCTGTGCAGCCGGAACATCCTGTCCGTACAGCGCTTTCAATCCGCCAATTACGGATGCTACCAATTTCTGTTCTATATTCATGATTCAAATGTATTTTCTGTGTGCAAAGTTACTACAAAAAAGTGAAATGCGGAAAGATATAGTGATAGAATTGAGTTACAAGGGTTTTGGTTGAAGTGGCGATAATCCGTGAAGCCATTACAATCCCTGCCGAAGCCAAATCCTGACGCCGCTACGTTACTTGTTCGTAACCATGCCCGAAAATGCGACAAACGGGTACGAATAGCGAAACAAGGCTCTAAGGAATAGTGAGTTATCCATAACTCATGCGAAAAATCAGGTTACGGAAAAAGATTGCGCCGTTCCTCCCCGTTTTGCGTACCAACACCGGACTCTTCACCAACTAATTTTGAAACCCAAAAATTAAGGACAATGAAGAGTACATTTTCAGTAATCTACTACCTCAAGCGTCAGGTAGTGAAAAAGGACGGGACAGTTCCCGTCATGGGACGCATCACGGTGGACGGCAGCCAGACACAGTTCAGCTGCAAACTGACTGTCGATCCGAAACTGTGGGACACCAAAGGTGGACGTGTCACGGGCAGAAGCACGGCGGCACTCGAAACGAACCGTATGCTTGACAAGATGCGGGTACGCATCAACAGGCATTATCAGGAAATCATGGAGCGTGACAACTTCGTCACGGCGGAGAAGGTGAAGAACGCCTTTCTCGGACTGGAACACCGCTACCACACGCTGATGCAGGTGTTCCGCCAGCACAACGAGGACTACGAGAAGCAGGTGGAGGCAGGCATGAAAGCCAAAGGCACGCTGCTGAAGTACCGCACCGTTTACAAGCACATGCAAGAGTTCCTCGACATCCGCTACCATGTGAAGGACATCGCCCTAAAAGAGCTTACCCCGGCTTTCATCTCCGACTTCGAGATGTTCCTGCGCACGGACAAGCACTGCTGCACCAATACCGTGTGGCTGTACGTCTGCCCGTTACGGACGATGGTATTCATCGCCATCAACAACGAGTGGCTGACGCGCGACCCGTTCCGCGAGTATGAAATCAAGAAGGAGGAAACAACACGCAGTTTCCTGACCAAAGATGAGATCCGCCTGCTGATGGAGGGGAAACTGAAAAACGCCAAACAGGAATTGTACCGCGACCTCTACCTGTTCTGCGCCTTCACGGGGCTGTCGTTCGCGGATATGCGCAACCTTACGGAAGAGAATATCCGCACCTACTTCGACGAACACGAGTGGATAAACATCAACCGCCAGAAAACGGGCGTGGTGTCCAACATCCGCCTGCTCGACATCGCCAACCGCATAATCGGCAAATACCGGGGACTGTGCGGGGACGGCAGGATATTTCCCGTTCCGCATTATAACACGTGCCTTGCCGGTATCCGTGCCGTCGCCAAGCGTTGCGGCATCACCAAGCATATCACGTGGCATCAGAGCCGCCACACGGCAGCCACGACGATATTCCTCTCCAACGGTGTTCCCATCGAAACGGTCAGCTCCATGCTCGGACACAAGAGCATAAAGACGACGCAGATTTACGCAAAGATAACCAAAGAGAAGCTCAATCAGGACATGGAGAACCTTGCCGCAAGATTGAACGGCGTCGAGGAATTTGCAGGTTGCACCATCTAAAAAGAAAAGCCATGAAACGTGACACAATCATCATCGAGGACAAGGCAGTCAGCGTAACCGGTAACGACGTGTGGATGACCGCCACCGAAATAGCCGGATTGTTCCATACGACCGTCCCGGCAGTGAACGCCGCCATCAGAGCCGTCCGCAAGTCGGACGTGCTGAACGACTACGAGGTGTGCCGCTACATGCAGCTTGAAAACGGGCTGCACGCGGACGTGTACGCCCTTGAAATCATCATCCCGGTCGCTTTCAGGGTGAATACCTACAACACCCACCTGTTCCGCACATGGCTGGTGGGAAAGGCACTCTCACAAGAGAAACGGCAGACATACGTGATGTTCATACAGAACGGAAAAGCCGGGTATTGCTGATTGCACATACCCCATAAGACAAGTAAACGGGTAGCACCACAAAAGGTGTCACCCGTTTACTTTTTCATGAAACCGCCTCACTCCAGCGGCTTGCGGTAGTTCGCTTCCAGTACCCCGCGCAGCCCCGTTTCCGGGTAAAGCACCTTCCCTCCCAAAAGTATGAAGGGCAACACGCGGTTGTTGCGGTATTCCTGCAAGGTGCGCCGGCTCACACGGAGCAGTTCCGACACCTCGCCGTCCGTCAGGTAACGTTCCCCGTCCAGCGGAGGACGGTAGCTTTCCAGAAATGCGGACAGCCATTTCGAGCCTTTGCGCATATCCTGCACCACAGAGGCTATCGGCTCGTCTTCCATCGTAAAAACATCGTTGTTCTCGTTCATCATAACTTCGGATTCAGTGGGTGAATAAATCAAATCATCTGCCGTGCGGATAGAGCGTGCCGACAAGCGGTATCAGCCGCTTCACCTCCTCTGGCTTGTAATAGAACCTGCGGTTTATCTGCGAGTAGCCGATAAGCCGCCTGTCACGCAGCGTCTGCAACGTGCGCGGGCTTATTCTCAACTGCCCGCAGACCTCCTCGCCCGTGAGCCATCTTTCCATGCGCCCCGTGTCGCTTTTGCGCCTCAGGGCGGCGACCTTCTCCGAGAGTGCGCCGAATGCCGCCACCATCATCTCGAAAGTCTTTTTCTCGATAGATACTATTTCCATATTCATGTCATTTAGAGTTTGCCGCAAAGGTAACGAAACGGCATACAAGACGTATCGTTTTCCGCTGAAAGGCTGCCTGTTGCGCCGTTTGACCGGGTTACGGAGCCATCTTCCGCAAAAATCTTACGTGAGTCACGTAGTGAGTTGTTAAAGCCCCTTTTGTTTATTGCCGAATTTTGTCGCAGAAACAAAAAGAAAGGACTGAACATGAAAGTGATAACAATGGAAAGTTCCGCCTACAAGGAGATGATGGCGCAGATTGCGAACATCGCAGGGTACATCCGCGAGGCAAGGGACGAGAAGAAACGGAAGCGGGAAACCGAAGACAAGCTGCTTGACACGGCACAGGCGGCGAAGATGCTCAACGTGAGCAAGCGCACCATGCAGCGTATGCGCACCGACCACCGTATCGAGTATGTGGTGGTACGCGGAAGCTGCCGCTACCGCCTTTCCGAGATACTGCGGCTATTGGAGGACAACACAGTAAGGAACGAGGAAGGGACAATAGACACCCTGTTCCACAACCACACGCTGCGCACGGGCGGCAAACCAAAAGGAAGGAGGACATAGGTCATGGAACTGCTCACACGAAACAACTTCGAGGGCTGGATGCAGAAGCTGATGGAACGGCTCGACCGTCAGGACGAACTGCTGCTGGCGATGAAGGCTGAGGGGAAACAGCCCACTATCACGGAAAGCATCCGCCTTTTCGACAATCAGGATTTGTGCATGTTGCTCCAGATAAGCAAACGCACCCTCCAACGCTACCGCAGCGTAGGCGCATTGCCCTACAAGACGCTGGGCAAGAAGACCTATTACAGCGAGGAGGACGTGCTGACATTCCTTTCCAACCATATCAAGGACTTCAAAAAGGAAGATATAGCCTTCTACAAGGCTCGTATCCATAATTTCTTTCATAAATAACCCATTAAAACATTTTTCAGATGGCAAAGAAAAAAGACGAAAAGGACGTGCTGGTAGTCCGTGACGAGAAGACAGGCGAGATCAGCGTGGTAGCCGGGCTGAACGCGGACGGCACACCCAAGCGCACCCCCGCAAAAGCGGAGAACGCGCAGAGTTTCCTGCAATTCGACCGACATGGCGACGTGCTGGACAACTTCTTCAAGAACTTCTTCCGGCAGTGCAAGGAACCCAGCCGCTTCGGTTTCTACCGCATTGCGGCAGACCAAGCTGAAAATCTCTTAGAGGTGATGAAGCAACTGCTGAAAGACCCCGAAGCGAACAAGGAGCTGCTCGCCCCTCACAAGGTGGACACCTCCGACTATGAGAAGAAGGTGCAGGAAGAGATGGCAGCACAACAGACAGAGAAACAAGAACCTCAAAAACAGGAGAACATGGAACAACGGAAAGAACAGCAACAGGACAAATCCGAACAGATGCAGGGCAAACGTGGCTACCAGCCCATCGACGAGAGTAAAATCAACTGGCAGGAGCTGGAGGACAGATGGGGCGTAAAGCGGGACAACCTTGAAAAGTCCGGCGACCTTACGAAGATGCTCAACTATGGCAAGTCCGACTTGGTAAAGGTCAAACCGACCTTCGGCGGCGAATCATTCGAGCTGGACGCCCGCCTCTCCTTCAAGAAGGACGGTGAGGGAAACATCAGCCTCGTGCCGCACTTCATCCGCAAGGAGCAGAAGCTGGATGAGTACAAGGAACACAAATTCTCCGACAATGACCGGAAGAACCTCCGCGAAACGGGCAATCTCGGTAGGGTCGTGGACATTGTGGACAGGGAAACGGGCGAGATCATCCCCTCCTACATCAGCATCGACCGCAAGACGAATGAAATCACGGACATTCCGGCAAGCAGGGTGCGCATCCCGGAGCGCATCGGCAAGACGGAAATCACCACGCAGGAGCGGGACATGCTCCGCGCCGGACTGCCCGTACGCGACAAGCTCATCGAGCGCAACGACGGCAGAAAGTTCGTCACCACCCTGCAAGTGAACGTGGAGCAGCGCGGCGTGGAGTTCGTGCCGGGAACCGGCAAGTCGCCCCGTACCGCACAGACACAGGAAACCAAAGGCGACACATCGAAAAGTCAGGCGCAGGGCGGGGAAAATGCCGCACAGACCAAGAAGGAGCAACGCCGCAACACGTGGACGAACGAGGACGGCAGCATCCGCCCCATCAGCAAATGGAGCGGCGTGAGCTTCACCGACCAGCAGAAAGCCGACTATGTGGCGGGTAAAGCCGTGAAGCTGGAGAACGTGACCGACAAGCAGGGCTTCCATGCCACGATGTATATCAAGTTCAACCCGGAGAAGGGACGCCCGTACCGCTACGACACGAACCCTGACAATGCACAGCAGGTTGCTCCGTCCAACGAGAGCCGCACGCAGGTGGCGGTGAACAACGATGGCAAGACCAACGAGGCTACAAAGAATCTGAGAGAGCCGTTGCAGAAAGGTCAGACCAACCCGAAGGACGCCCGCCAGCAACAGCAGCAGGAGAAGCCGCAGAAGAAAACGGGCAAGGGCATGAAAATGTAATCCCGTGTCCGCCACTGAATCCAAAATAAAATCCAAAGTATCAACAAAAAAGAAGAAGACATGAAGACAATCATTGCAGAAAAGCCCTCCGTGGCACGTGAAATCGCCCGCATCGTGGGCGCGACAAAGAGAGAGGAAGGATATTTCGAGGGAGGCGGTTATGCCGTGACATGGGCATTCGGACACCTCGTTCAGCTTGCCATGCCCGACGGCTACGGCGTGCGCGGATTTGTCCGTGACAACCTCCCGATTATTCCCGACACATTCACGCTCGTCCCCCGTCAGGTCAGGACGGAGAAAGGTTACAAGCCCGACAGCGGCGTGGTGTCGCAGATAAAAGTCATCAAAAGACTGTTCGACACAAGCGAACATATCATCGTGGCGACCGATGCCGGACGCGAGGGAGAGCTTATCTTCCGCTACCTCTACCACTATACGGGTTGCACCACTCCTTTCGTGCGCCTGTGGATCAGCTCTCTCACCGACAAAGCTATCCGCGAGGGACTGCGGAAACTCGAAGACGGCAGCAAATACGACAACCTCTACCTCGCCGCCAAAGCGCGGAGCGAATCCGACTGGCTCGTGGGCATCAACGGCACACAGGCGTTATCCATCGCCGCCGGACACGGCACGTATTCCGTGGGGCGGGTGCAGACACCAACGTTGGCTATGGTATGTGAACGCTACTGGGAGAACCGCCGCTTTACGTCCGAAGCATTCTGGCAGCTCCATATCGCAACGGACGGTTGCGACGGCGAAGTCGTGAAATTCTCATCCTCCGAGAAATGGAAAGAGAAAGAACCGGCGATGGAACTATATAATAAGGTAAAGGCGGCAGGTTGCGCCACTGTCACGAAAGCCGAGCGCAAGGAGAAGACGGAGGAAACTCCCTTGCTCTACGACCTGACCACGCTCCAGAAAGAAGCCAACGCCAAGCACGGCTTCACGGCGGAACAGACGCTTGAAATCGCGCAGAAACTCTACGAAAAGAAGTTGATAACCTATCCGAGAACGGGAAGCCGCTACATCCCCGAAGACGTGTTTGCCGAAATTCCCAAACTGCTCGCTTTCATCGGCACACAGCCCGAATGGAAAGACAAGGTGCGGGCAAAAGCCGCCCCGACACGCCGCAGCGTGGACGACGGCAAGGTGACAGACCACCATGCCCTGCTCGTCACGGGTGAGAAACCGCTCTTCCTCTCCAAAGAGGACAATACCATCTATCAGATGATTGCCGGGCGCATGGTCGAGGCATTCTCTGAGAAATGCGTCAAGGATGTGACCACTGTCACGGCGGAATGTGCCGGAGTGGAGTTTACCGTAAAAGGCAGCGTCGTGAAGCAAACCGGATGGCGTGCCGTCTATGGCGAGGAAAAAGAGGAAATTACCATCCCCGGCTGGCAGGAAGGCGACACGCTGACACCGAAAGGCTCGTCCATTACCGAAGGAAAGACCAAACCCAAGCCGCTGCATACCGAAGCCACCCTGCTCTCGGCAATGGAAACGGCGGGCAAGGAAATTGAGGACGACGCACTGCGGCAGGCGATGAAGGACTGTGGCATCGGTACTCCCGCCACACGCGCCTCCATCATCGAAACGCTTTTCAAGCGCGGTTACATGGAACGCTGCAAGAAGTCGCTTGTTCCCACCGAAAAAGGACTTGCCCTCAATTCCGTCGTCAAGACGATGCGCATCGCCGATGTTGCCATGACGGGCGAATGGGAAAAGGAGCTGGCGCGTATCGAGCGCGGGGAACTGTCCGACGACACCTTCCGCAAGGAGATAGAGGCGTACACACGTGAGATAACCTCCGAACTGATCTCGTGCGACAAGCTCTTCGGCAGCCGTGACTCCGGCTGCGCGTGTCCCAAGTGTGGCACGGGCAGGATGCGGTTCTACGGCAAGGTGGTACGCTGCGACAACACGGAGTGCGGACTGCCCGTGTTCCGGCTGAAAGCGGGACGCACCCTGTCCGACGATGAAATCAAAGACCTGCTCACCGAAGGGCATACCAAGCTGCTCAAAGGGTTCAAGAGCAAACAGGGCAAGAGTTTCGATGCTGTTGTCGCCTTTGACGGGGAATATAACACGACTTTTGTGTTCCCGGAGGCTAAAAAGGACAAGAAATTTTCAGGACGGAAGAAATAGTATTAACTTTGCCACTTGTTCAGAGTAATGAATTGTTCTTCGATACCGGATTACACTCATACTTTGGATTTAGTGGTGGCACTCGGAGGGATACCGAGTGCCTTTTTCTTCCTTTTTCCAACCGATTATCCCGTTAATTATCAATCCGCTAAATCCAAAGTAATGAACAACAAGAAGAAAAACGAGGGTCAGACCGACTTTTCCTATTACGGTCTGTACCTGCTGGACTATCTCCGCACGAACAAGTTTGAACAGGCTGACGACACCGCTTTCATACGGGAACGGGCCGACCGTGCCGCCGAAACGTATGAGAGGGCACGGCTTGAAGGCTATCCCGCCGATGGTGCGCAGGAACTGGCGATGGACACGCTGCTGCGCGGGCTGCATTATTCCCGTTACGCCATCCTCCGCGAAGTCGTGGAAAACGAGTTTGCCGATGAAGTGCCGGAAGAGAAGCGTGAAGCCTTTGTCCTGAAACTGCTGCCGCTTGTCGGCAACGTGTTCTCCGTCTATGACCTCTCGGATGACAATTTCGCCCTGTCTTCCGATTACGACCTGCTCTACACGGAGCTGACGGGAGCAACCGTCCTTTACTTAGACGAATATGGCGTTTAACCGCAAACAGAAACTGCGGGACAACATCGAGGCGATACGGACGGCATTCATCCTTGACAGGGAAAATAGGACAGCGACAACCGAAGAGCGTGCCATACTTCAAAGGTACTGCGGTTTCGGCGGTCTGAAATGTATCCTCAACCCTGCAAAGGAACTGACGGATGCCGTCCGGTGGGCGAAATCCGACCTCGAACTGTTCGCCCCGACGGTGGAGCTGCACAGGCTTATCCGTGAGAACAGCAAGGACGAAACAGAGTACAAGCGGTTTGTGGATTCGCTGAAAGCGTCCGTGCTGACCGCTTTCTACACCCCCAAAGAGATAACCGACACCATCGCGGACGTGCTGGCAGATTACAGCGTCCGCCCCGCCCGTATGCTCGAACCGTCGGCAGGTGTCGGCGTGTTCGTGGATTCCATGCTGCGGCACAGCCCCAATGCGGATGTGATGGCTTTCGAGAAGGATCTGCTCACGGGTACAATCTTGAGGCATCTCTATCCCGACCAGAAAATGCGCACCTGCGGTTTTGAGAAAATCGAAAGACCGTTCAACAATTATTTCGACTTGGCGGTGTCCAACATTCCGTTCGGTGACATTGCCGTGTTCGACGCGGAGTTTCAGCGGAGCGACTCTTTCGGCAGACGCTCCGCCCAGAAAACCATCCACAACTATTTCTTTCTCAAAGGACTGGATGCCGTGCGTGACGGCGGTATCGTGGCGTTCATCACCTCGCAAGGGGTATTGAATAGCACCAAGACCTCCGTGCGTAACGAGCTGTTCAGTCAGGCCAATCTGGTATCCGCGATACGCCTGCCCAACAACCTGTTCACGGACAACGCGGGCACGGAGGTGGGCAGTGACCTGATTGTCCTGCAAAAGAACCTCAGCAAGAAGGAAATGTCGCAGGACGAGCGGCTGATGACCGTGATACAGACGGACACGAAAACCGCCCTGACCGACAACGCCTATTTCATCCACCACCCGGAACGCATCGTGCATACGATGGCGAAACTTGACACAGACCCCTACGGGAAGCCCGCTATGGTTTATCTGCACGAGGGCAAGGCAGCAGGCATCGCCGGGGATTTGCGCCGTATGCTCGACGAGGATTTCCATTACAGGCTTGCCATGCGCTTGTATTCGGGTTCAATCCGGCAGGCAGGAACGGAAGAAAAAGTTGCCGTTCAAAATAAAGTAGAGCGTCCTGCCATAAAATTGGAAACAGTATCCTCGGCGCAGACGGTGGAAACTCCGACAGAAAAGCCGCAACCCGCAGATGAAAAGCCGGAGATAGAACCGCGCCCGCAATATTCCGCAGGCGTGCAGCTCACCCTGCTTGACCTCTGGGGGATGACGGAAGAGGTCAGCCAACCGAAAACCTCCAAAAAGAAAAAGACGGTGAAAAAGGCAGTTACGGCAAAGTCCACTCCGCCCAAACCGAAAGTCACGGTTACACCGACAGCTCCAACTGCAAAACCCGCAATGGAGAATAAGGAGGTGAAAGCGGAGAACACCGCCAAGCCTGCCGACCCGGACGACATCTATGCCACACTGGACTGGGATACCAATCCTCCCATCAACGGTTTCTATGAAATGATGATGGGTTTGACGCCGGAGCGTAGGAAAGAACTTCGGGAACTGGCAAGGCAGCATAACGAGAAACAAGTGGCGGAAAAGACGGAAGTGAAAGCCGTGCCGGAAACTTCCCGTGAGCAGCCACGACAGGAGGAAACACAGCCGGAGGCAGTCGCCGCACCTGCCGTTACAGATACCCCATCGGAAGCGGTGGGGACTTTCCTTTTCCCCGACATCGAAGCGGAAAAGCCGAAGGAGGAAGTCGTGGACCTTTCTCCGCGTGCCTACCACCGCACGCCGGAGATGCACCTGCGCGAAGGGTCGCTGGTGGCTGACCGGGGGCGTCATAACATCGGCTACCTGAAAGACATCACGCCATACGGGGCGACATTCCAGCCGCTCGACCTGAAAGGATACCAGAAGGAAAAGGCGTTGTTGTATGTGTCGCTGCGTGACGCCTACGAGCGTCTGTACCGTTATGAATCGCTCCGGCGCGAGGCAAATGTTCCGTGGCGAGAGCATCTGAATACCTGTTACGATGAGTTTGTCATGCGCTACGGCAACCTCAACGCCAAGCAGAACGTGAAGTTAGTGATGATGGATGCGGGCGGGCGCGACATCCTTTCGCTGGAACGGATGGAAAACGGAAAGTTCGTCAAGGCGGACATCTTCGAGCATCCTGTTTCCTTCGCGGTGGAGAGCCATGCCAACGTAGGCTCTCCCGAAGAAGCCCTGTCTGCGTCGCTCAACAAATATGGTACGGTCAATCTCGACTATATGCGGGAGATAACCGACAGCACGGCGGAGGATTTGCTCACTGCCCTGCAAGGGCGCATCTACTACAATCCGCTCGTGACCGGTTACGAAATCAAAGACCGTTTCATCGCCGGAAATGTCATAGAGAAAGCGGAACGCATAGAGGCATGGATGGGTGACAATCCCGAAAATGAGCGTATGCCGGAGGTGAAGCAGGCGTTGGAGGCTCTGAAAGATGCCGAGCCGCAGCGCATCGCCTTCGAGGATCTGGACTTCAATTTCGGGGAACGCTGGATTCCGACGGGTGTCTATGCCGCCTACATGAGCCGGCTGTTCGACACGGAGGTGAAAATCGCCTATTCCGCAAGCATGGACGAGTTTTCGGTGGTGTGCGGCTACCGCACCATGAAAATCACGGACGAGTTTCTGGTGAAGGGGTATTACCGGAACTATGACGGTATGCACCTCCTAAAACACGCCCTGCACAACACCTGCCCTGACATGATGAAGTCCATCGGCAAGGACGAGCATGGCAACGACATCAAGATGCGCGACAGCGAGGGAATACAACTCGCCAACGCCAAGATTGACGAGATACGAAACGGCTTCTCCGAATGGCTCGAAGAGCAGTCGCCGCAGTTCAAGGAGCGGCTTGTGACGATGTATAACCGCAAGTTCAACTGTTTCGTGCGCCCGCGCTACGACGGCTCCCATCAGACCTTTCCCGACCTCAACCTGAAAGGGCTGGCAAGCCGGGGTATCAAGAGCGTCTATCCCTCACAGATGGATTGCGTCTGGATGTTGAAACAGAACGGCGGCGGAATTTGCGACCACGAGGTGGGAACCGGTAAGACGCTGATAATGTGCATCGCCGCGCATGAGATGAAGCGTCTGAATTTGGCACACAAGCCGATGATTATCGGGCTGAAAGCCAACGTTGCGGAGATTGCAGCCACCTATCAGGCGGCATATCCCAACGCACGTATTCTGTACGCTTCGGAGAAGGACTTTTCGACCGCCAACCGTGTGCGCTTCTTCAATAATATAAAGAACAACGACTACGATTGCGTCATCATGTCGCACGACCAGTTCGGCAAGATACCGCAGTCGCCGGAATTGCAGCAGCGCATCCTGCAAGCAGAGCTTGACACGGTGGAGGAAAACCTCGAAGTGCTACGGCAGCAGGGAAAGAACGTGTCGCGGGCGATGCTGAAAGGATTGGAGAAGCGCAAGCACAACCTTGAAGCGAAGCTGGAGAAGGTGGAACACGCCATAAAGTCACGCACGGACGACGTGGTGGATTTCAAGCAGATGGGCATCGACCACATCTTCATAGATGAGAGCCACCAGTTCAAGAATCTGACTTTCAACACGCGCCACGACCGTGTGGCGGGATTGGGAAACAGCGAGGGAAGCCAGAAGGCACTTAACATGCTCTTTGCCATACGCACCATACAGGAGCGCACAGGAAAAGACTTGGGTGCGACCTTCCTCTCCGGCACGACTATCAGCAACTCACTGACTGAATTGTACCTGCTGTTCAAGTACCTGCGCCCGAAGGAGCTGGAACGGCAGGACATAAGGTGTTTCGACGCTTGGGCGGCGATATTTGCCAAGAAGACGACGGATTTTGAATTTAACGTGACGAACAATGTGGTCCAGAAGGAGCGTTTCCGCTACTTCATCAAAGTGCCGGAGCTTGCCGCCTTCTATAATGAAATCACGGACTACCGCACGGCGGAGGATGTGGGCGTTGACCGTCCTGCCAAGAACGAGATACTGCACCATATACCGCCCACGCCGGAACAGGAGGACTTCATACAGAAACTGATGCAGTTCGCCAAGACGGGCGATGCCACCTTGTTGGGCAGGCTGCCGCTTTCGGAAACGGAAGAAAAGGCGAAGATGCTCATCGCCACGGACTATGCCCGGAAAATGGCACTCGACATGCGCATGATAGACCCGAATTACGAAGATCATCCCGACAACAAAGCGAGTCACTGTGCCAAGATGATCGCGGAGTATTATCAAAAATACGACGCCCAGAAAGGCACGCAGTTCGTTTTCTCTGATTTGGGGACATACCAGCCGGGCGACGGGTGGAACGTCTATTCGGAAATCAAGCGCAAACTGACGGAGGACTACGGTATACCGCCAAGCGAGGTGCGCTTCATTCAGGAGTGCAAGACCGACAAGGCGCGGAAGGCGGTGATAGACGCCATGAACGCCGGGACGGTGCGTGTGCTGTTCGGCTCTACCTCTATGCTCGGAACGGGTGTGAACGCCCAGAAACGGTGTGTGGCTATCCATCATCTCGATACGCCGTGGCGACCGTCCGACTTGCAACAGCGTGACGGACGCGGAGTTAGGGCAGGTAATGAGATTGCCAAACATTTCGCCGGGAACAACGTGGATGTAATCATCTACGCGGTGGAGAAGTCACTGGACAGCTACAAGTTCAACCTCCTGCACTGCAAGCAGACTTTCATAAGCCAGCTCAAAAGCGGTGCGATGGGTGCGCGTACCATCGACGAGGGGGCAATGGACGAAAAATCGGGCATGAATTTCTCGGAATACATGGCGTTGCTCTCCGGCAATACCGACCTGTTGGACAAGGCGAAACTGGAAAAGCGGATCGCATCGCTCGAAGGGGAACGCAAGTCGTTCAACAAGGGCAAGCGTGATTCGGAGTTCAAGCTGGAGTCAAAGACCGGCGAGTTGCGCAACAACACGGCTTTCATAGATGCCATGACGGAGGACTGGAACCGCTTCCTGTCGGTGGTGCAGACCGACAAGGAGGGCAACCGCCTTAATATAATAAAGGTGGACGGAGTGGATTCCGCCGATGAGAAGGTCATCGGAAAGCGTTTGCAGGAGATAGCCAAGAATGCCACGACCGGAGGGTTGTACACGCAGGTCGGTGAACTTTACGGTTTTCCGATAAAGGTGGTGAGCGAAAGGATACTCAAAGAGGGATTGGAGTTCACCGACAACCGCTTCGTGGTCGAGGGGAACTACAAGTACACCTACAACAACGGGCATCTGGCGATGGCTGACCCGTTGGCCGCCGCCCGCAACTTCCTCAACGCGATGGAGAGGATACCCTCCATCATCGACCAGTACAAGGCGAAGAACGAGGTGCTGGAGATGGAGATACCGCAGTTACAGGAGATAGCGGGTAAGGTGTGGAAGAAGGAGGACGAGCTGAAGCAGTTGAAGTCCGAACTTGCCGCCCTTGACCGAAAAATTCAGCTGGAGCTTGCGCCACCCACGCCCGAAGTCGCAGAAAAGGAGAATGAAGGGCAACAGCTCAAGCCGGAAGCGGAAGATGTGAGGAACAGGCAGGCGCAATATCCCGAAAATGCACCGCCGCAGATACGCAGTCCGGCGGATAGTATCGTTGCCAACCATGTCATAATCGGGCGTCCGGGACTGTATGCCAAGGAGGAAACCCGGTCCAAAGGATTGAAAATATAACCTAAGGAATTTTATCTGAAGTATTAATAAGGGCTATCCCAAAAGGTCTAAAAGTAAATTTTATCCTTTCTGCAAGTATCTATAGGATGGCAACTGCATTTTTTTCTTTTTGGGCAGCCCTTATTAAAATTTATTCTTATTTTAGGTTATATACATTCATGTCCATTTATGTAAAAAATTCCTGCTGACCTTGTTTATGTCTTGTCAGTCACCATTTGCAAAACCATATTTGACCCTCAAAGAGGCTGAATTTGATAAGTAACTTGCTACATACTCATAATAAGGAGCTAAATAGAACACGAATGGGAAATACACAAATGCTAAACTAAAGAAGATATTGGCCAAAATAAACGCTATACCGAGAGAGAAACTTGATTTTTCAACTTCCTAAAACGGTGTTGTTCAAACATTTCTACTTATTTGTACTTGCCAGTTGAACCTACGCTTCCCTAATAAAATGTCTATGGTAAAAAGTTAAAAAATCCTCCCACTTTTGTTAGATATATTTTTTTGTGTAATTTTGTAATCGTTATGCGGCAGTAATAATATACATATTAATACGAGTTAGTAATCCTGTAGTTCTCATATGCTACGAGGAGGTATTAAAAGGTGCGTTTCGACAATGCATCTACTGTAGTATATTATTGCTTAATCCAAATGAATATTATAAATTTAGGAATTCTTGCTCACATTGATGCAGGAAAAACTTCCGTAACCGAGAATCTGCTGTTTGCCAGTGGAGCAACGGAAAAGTGCGGCCGTGTGGATAATGGTGACACCATAACGGACTCTATGGATATAGAGAAACGTAGAGGAATTACTGTCCGGGCTTCTACGACATCTATTATCTGGAATGGAGTGAAATGCAATATCATTGACACTCCGGGACACATGGATTTTATTGCGGAAGTGGAGCGGACATTCAAAATGCTTGATGGAGCAGTCCTCATCTTATCCGCAAAGGAAGGCATACAAGCGCAGACAAAGTTGCTGTTCAGTACTTTACAAAAGCTGCAAATCCCGACAATTATATTTATCAATAAGATTGACCGTGCCGGTGTGAATTTGGAGCGTTTGTATATGGATATAAAAACAAATCTGTCGCAAGATGTCCTGTTTATGCAAACTGTTGTCGATGGATCGGTTTATCCGGTTTGCTCCCAAACATATATAAAGGAAGAATACAAAGAATTTGTATGCAACCATGACGACGATATATTAGAACGATATTTGGCGGATAGCGAAATTTCACCGGCTGATTATTGGAATACGATAATCGCTCTTGTGGCAAAAGCCAAAGTCTATCCGGTGCTACATGGATCAGCAATGTTCAATATCGGTATCAATGAGTTGTTGGACGCCATTTCTTCTTTTATACTTCCTCCGGCATCAGTCTCAAACAGACTTTCAGCTTATCTCTATAAGATAGAGCATGACCCCAAAGGGCATAAAAGAAGTTTTCTTAAAATAATTGACGGAAGTCTGAGACTTCGAGACGTTGTAAGAATCAACGATTCGGAAAAATTCATCAAGATTAAAAATCTAAAGACTATTTATCAGGGCAGAGAGATAAATGTTGATGAAGTGGGTGCCAATGATATCGCGATTGTAGAAGATATAGAAGATTTTCGAATCGGAGATTATTTAGGTGCTAAACCTTGTTTGATTCAAGGATTATCTCATCAGCATCCCGCTCTCAAATCCTCCGTCCGGCCAAATAAGCCCGAAGAGAGAAGCAAGGTGATATCCGCTCTGAATACATTGTGGATTGAAGACCCGTCTTTGTCCTTTTCCATAAACTCATATAGTGATGAATTGGAAATCTCGTTATATGGTTTGACCCAAAAGGAAATCATACAGACATTGCTGGAAGAACGATTTTCCGTAAAGGTCCATTTTGATGAGATCAAGACTATCTACAAAGAACGACCTATAAAAAAGGTCAATAAGATTATTCAGATCGAAGTACCACCCAACCCTTACTGGGCCACAATAGGGCTGACTCTTGAACCCTTACCGTTAGGGGCAGGGTTGCAAATCGAAAGTGACATCTCCTATGGTTATCTGAACCATTCTTTTCAAAATGCCGTTTTTGAAGGGATTCGTATGTCTTGCCAATCTGGTTTACATGGATGGGAAGTGACAGATCTGAAAGTAACTTTTACTCAAGCCGAGTATTATAGCCCGGTAAGTACACCTGCTGATTTCAGACAGCTGACCCCTTATGTCTTCAGGCTGGCTTTGCAACAGTCAGGTGTGGACATTCTCGAACCGATGCTCTGTTTTGAGTTGCAGATACCCCAAGTAGCGAGTTCCAAAGCTATTACAGATTTGCAAAAACTGATGTCTGAGATTGAAGACATCAGTTGTAATAATGAGTGGTGTCATATTAAAGGGAAAGTTCCATTAAATACAAGTAAAGACTATGCCTCAGAAGTAAGTTCGTACACTAAGGGCTTAGGCATTTTTATGGTTAAGCCATGTGGGTATCAAATAACAAAAGACGGTTATTCTGATAATATCCGCATGAACGAAAAAGATAAACTTTTATTCATGTTCCAAAAATCAATGTCATTAAAATAATGGAGCGGTCAGGAAATTTCTATAAGGCAATACGGTTGGGATATATACTTATCTCCATTCTTATCGGATGTATGGCATATAATAGCCTCTATGAATGGCAGGAGATAGAAGCATTAGAACTTGGCAATAAAAAAATAGACGAGCTCCGAAAAGAAATAAACAATATCAATATTCAAATGATAAAATTTTCTCTATTGGGTGAAACAATACTGGAATGGAACGATAAAGATATCGAGCATTACCATGCACGGCGTATGGCAATGGACAGTATGCTCTGCCGTTTCAAGGCCACCTATCCAGCAGAGCGCATCGATAGTGTGCGCAGTCTTTTAGAGGATAAGGAACGACAGATGTTCCAGATAGTCCGGTTAATGGATGAACAACAATCTATTAACAAGAAGATAGCCAATCAAATTCCGGTTATTGTACAGAAAAGTGTGCAGGAACAGTCCAAAAAGCCAAAACGAAAAGGTTTCTTAGGCATATTCGGCAAAAAAAAGGAAGTAACTCCAGCAGTATCAACCACTATCCTTCATTCGGTCAATAGAAACGTAATCAGCGAACAGAAAGTGCAGGATCGCCAATTGTCGGAACAAGCCGACAGCCTTGCAGCTCGTAATGCAGAACTTAACAGACAACTGCAAGAATTGATTTGCCAAATAGAAGAAAAGGTACAAACCGAACTGCAAAGCCGGGAAAACGAAATAGTTGCCATGCGTGAAAAGTCATTTATGCAAGTAGGCGGTTTAATGGGATTCGTTCTTCTATTGTTGTTAATTTCCTACATCATCATACATCGTGATGCAAAAAGCATTAAACAATACAAGCACAAGACAACTGATTTGATAAGGCAACTGGAACAATCCGTACAACGGAACGAGGCACTGATAACGTCAAGGAAGAAGGCGGTACATACTATCACCCATGAACTGCGCACACCGCTGACAGCAATAACAGGCTATGCCGGACTGATACGGAAAGAACAGTGTGAGGATAAGTCCGGGCAGTATATCCAAAACATACTGCAATCCTCCGACCGTATGCGGGATATGCTTAACACTTTGCTTGACTTCTTCCGCCTGGACAACGGCAAGGAACAGCCCCGTCTGTCACCCTGCCGGATTTCAGCAATCACGCACACACTTGAAACGGAGTTCATGCCTGTTGCCGTGAACAAAGGGCTGTCCTTGTCCGTGAAGACTGGACACGATGCCATTGTATTGACCGACAAAGAGCGAATAATACAAATCGGGAATAACCTGCTGTCAAACGCTGTCAAGTTCACAGAAGAAGGCGGTGTTTCTTTGATTACTGAATATGATAATGGAGTTCTGACACTGGTCGTTGAAGATACAGGTACAGGCATGACAGAAGAGGAACAGAAACAAGCGTTCGGTGCGTTTGAACGTCTATCAAATGCCGCCGCAAAGGAGGGTTTCGGGCTTGGGCTTGCCATAATGCGTAATATTGTGTCGATGCTTGGCGGAACAATCCGTTTAGACAGCAAGAAAGGGAAAGGCAGTCGTTTCACAGTTGAAATTTCTATGCAGGAAGCTGAAGAACAGCTTGGATATACAAGCAATACACCTGTTTATCATAACAATAAATTCCATGATGTTGTCGCCATTGACAATGATGAGGTATTACTTCTGATGCTGAAAGAGATGTATTCCCAAGAAGGAATACACTGCGACACTTGCACCGATGCTGCGGCACTGATGGAAATGATACGCCAGAAAGAATACAGCCTGTTGCTGACAGACTTGAATATGCCCGATATAAACGGTTTCGAATTGCTGGAACTGTTGCGTTCGTCCAACGTGGGCAATTCACCAACAATCCCGGTGGTTGTGGCAACCGCTTCGGGCAGTTGTAACAAAGGGGAACTATTGGCAAAAGGCTTTGCCGGATGCCTGTTCAAACCGTTCTCCATATCGGAACTGATGGAGGTTTCCGACAGGTGTGCCATAAAAGCGACACCGGACGGGAAACCGGACTTTTCCGCCTTATTGTCCTATGGCAATGAAGCCGTCATGCTGGAAAAGTTGATAACTGAAACAGAAAAGGAAATGCAGGCGGTACGGGATGCAGCAAAAGAAAAAGACCTGCAAAAGCTGGATTCCCTGATCCACCACCTGCGCAGTTCGTGGGAGGTGCTCCGTGCCGACCAACCGCTGAATGTACTTTACGGATTGCTTCGTGGCGATGCTCTCCCGGATGGTGAAGCGTTAAGCCATGCCGTGACTGCCGTGCTGGATAAGGGAGTGGAAATAATACGGTTGGCAGAAGAGGAAAGGAGAAAATACGAAGATGAATAAGACAAAAATAATTGTGGTGGAAGACAACATCGTGTATTGCGAATATGTCTGCAATATGCTGTCACGGGAGGGCTACCGCAATATGAAGGCTTACCACCTCTCAACCGCGAAGAAACATCTGCAACAGGCAACAGATAATGATATCGTGGTTGCCGACCTGCGTCTGCCTGACGGCAGTGGCATAGACCTTTTGTGCTGGATGCGAAAGGAGGGAAAGATGCAGCCCTTCATCATTATGACCGACTACGCCGAAGTTAATACCGCCGTGGAAAGCATGAAACTCGGCTCGATAGACTATATTCCCAAACAGCTTGTGGAGGATAAACTTGTCCCCCTGATCCGTTCCATACTGAAAGAACGTCAGGCAGGACAACGCCGTATGCCTATATTCGCCCGTGAAGGTTCCGCCTTTCAGAAAATCATGCACCGCATAAGGCTGGTAGCCGCCACCGATATGAGCGTGATGATATTTGGTGAGAACGGCACGGGCAAGGAGCATATTGCCCACCTGTTGCATGACAAGAGCAAACGTGCAGGCAAGCCATTTGTGGCGGTGGACTGCGGTTCACTCTCCAAAGAGCTTGCACCGTCGGCTTTCTTCGGACACGTCAAAGGTGCATTTACAGGTGCGGACAATGCCAAGAAAGGATATTTCCATGAGGCGGAAGGCGGCACGTTGTTTCTGGACGAGGTAGGAAACCTCGCGTTGGAAACCCAACAGATGTTGCTCCGTGCCATACAGGAGAGGCGGTATCGCCCGGTCGGAGACAAGGCAGACCGGAATTTCAATGTCCGCATCATCGCTGCTACCAATGAAGATTTGGAGGTATCGGTGAATGAAAAGCGTTTTCGGCAGGATCTTCTGTACCGCCTGCACGACTTCGGGATAACCGTTCCTCCGTTGCGTGACTGTCAAGAAGACATTATGCCGCTGGCAGAGTTCTTCCGTGATATGGCAAACAGAGAGCTGGAGTGTAGCGTGAGCGGGTTCAGTTCCGAAGCACGTAAAGCGTTGCTGACACACGCATGGCCGGGCAACGTGCGGGAACTTCGGCAGAAAGTTATGGGTGCTGTATTGCAGGCGCAGGAAGGTGTTGTCATGAAAGAGCATCTGGAACTTGCCGTGACGAAACCGACCTCTACTGTCAGCTTCGCCTTGCGCAATGACGCGGAGGATAAGGAGCGGATATTGCGTGCGTTGAAACAGGCAAACGGCAACCGGAGTGTCGCCGCAGAACTGCTCGGCATAGGCAGGACAACACTATACAGCAAACTTGAAGAGTATGGACTTAAATATAAATTCAAGCAATCATAGCCCGTAATTCACTGAATTTGGCTATCTTTGCATAACATTTGAGAAAAACGGCGATTGGCAGGAGCTTTTCGCCGCCAACATATAGGATAAGACCGCAAGGCGTTTCAAGCGAAAATCTGGTAAATTGGAACTACGGAGACGATTGCGTGATGCTTATGCTATGCTTACGCATAGCGTGCATTCACGTACTCTCCGTAAAGGCTTTACCAGAGCCATCGCTTGAAGGTAGTGTGAATTGCACGCTACTTTTTTACCCTTGCCTAACGAAAGGAAACGATTATGGGTAAAGTTCAGATTCTCGCCGTACTGACGATGGACGGATGTCTTTCTTCAGAGTTATATGATAAAGCACATCAGGATTTGTGCCTTGACCGTTGCGGTCTTGATGAAATCAGGAAGAAAGCCTTTTACCGTGTGACACCGGACTATTCCATTTCAATGCTGCACGAATGGAGAAAAGACTGCACAAACATCCGTTACCTCGCGGAAGCCACACCGGACACGGCAGACTATATAAACGGACTGCTGCGGATGCACGCTGTGGATGAAATCATACTATACACCGTTCCTTTCATATCCGGAAGCGGACGACATTTTTTTAAGTCGGCTCTGCCAGAGCAACACTGGACGCTTTCCTCTTTGAAAAGCTATCCCAACGGTGTATGTCGCATTATCTATATCCTTGATAAAAAAGCAAGATAGCCAAAATGTGCGGCAAGCATACATTTCTATTTTCAGGAATAGAATAAATGTTCCGATTACAAACAATTTAAGTCGGAGATAATTTGTCCTTGTGAAAAAATACTGAATTTTATACCTCTGAAATCCAGCACTTTGTAAAATTGAGTGTTGGATTTTTTATTTTCTGCCGCGTTTTTTGCCAATTATATTCATGTGCGCACGCAGAAAACAAAGTGTAATTTTCAAAATTGACAGAACCATGAATTATTTCTTGCTGGCGGAAACCGACTTTTTCCGCCTGATAAACGAAGCCGGCGACTGCAATATGGAAACGGCATACACGGCTTTCGCCACCCAAGTGATCGAACTGTGCAACGGCGGCATGGACATGAACCTTACCGTCATCGCGCTTGCCTACATCGAAATCGAGTTGCAGCACCATCCCGTACGTAATCTGTCAGAAGAAAAAAGAGAGATTGCCGCCTACGTCAGCAAGGCTCTGTCTTTCGTAAGAAAGATGCAGAAATTCCTTGCCACGCCCCAAGTGCCACCACTAATATCCGCCAACAACGCAACAGAAACCACCGCCAGCCTTCTTCAATGGACGGGCAATGCCATCGACCTCGTGGAACTTATCTACGGCATAGACGTGATGGGCTGCATCAACAACGGCAATATGCCGCTCAAACAGCTCGCCCCACTTCTCTATAAGATATTCGGGGTTGATTCTAAAGACTGCTACCGCTTCTACACTGATATCAAACGCCGGAAGAACGAAAGCCGCACCTATTTCATTGACAGGATGCAGGAAAAACTGAACGAGAGAATGTTGCGTGATGAGGAGTTGGAGCGGATGAGAAAATAAAAAAATATCCATTACATATGAGAAGACAGGAATACTCGTATCCTGTCTTTTTATTTTCATTTAATTATATATTAATTAGCACAATATATGTGAGTTTTTCATTCCTATAAGGACAAATTTCAGAAACGTATGTCTGGTAAATTATTGAGTCATCATAGTATGAACATATATCATTACTAAAAACAATGAAACAACTTCCATAAGATTGTGGTTGTAAAAATCGCCATTTAATAGCCCGTTTTTTTTGTAAAATTCGCCAATTAAAAAAATATGATTATCTTTGCATTATATTTTATAAGGTATGGAAACAGTAAATAGAATACTTCAAGAGAAGATTACAGCACGAATCGCGCCCAATAAAGCAGTACTGATTTTTGGTGCTCGCCGTGTTGGTAAAACGGTAATGATGCGTAAAATTGTGGACAACTATTCAGGTAGGACGATGATGCTCAACGGCGAAGACTACGACACATTAGCACTATTGGAGAATCGCTCAATAGCCAATTATCGGCATTTATTGGATGGTATTGATTTGCTGGCTATTGATGAGGCACAGAACATACCACAAATCGGTAGTATTCTGAAGTTGATAGTTGATGAAATACCGGGAATAAGTGTCTTGGCAAGTGGTTCTTCGTCATTCGATTTGCTGAATAAGACTGGTGAACCGTTGGTCGGCCGCAGTACGCAATTTCTCCTTACACCATTCTCGCAACGGGAAATCGCACAGACGGAAACGGCACTTGAAACCCGCCAGAACCTCGAAGCGCGCTTGATTTACGGTTCCTATCCCGAAGTAGTAATGATGGAGAACTATGAACGTAAAACAGACTACCTACGTGATATTGTCGGTGCATACCTGCTTAAAGATATCTTAGCAATTGACGGCTTAAAAAATTCGAGCAAGATGCGCGATCTACTGCGATTGATAGCTTTTCAGTTGGGCAGCGAAGTTTCTTACGAAGAGTTAGGTAAACAACTCGGCATGAGCAAGACGACCGTTGAAAAATACCTCGACCTATTGGAAAAGGTCTTCGTTATCTATCGTCTGGGGGCTTATTCGCGTAACCTACGCAAGGAGGTTACAAAAGCTGGCAAGTGGTACTTCTACGACAACGGCATTCGCAATGCCATTATCGGGGCTTTCTCACCGCTGGCCATTCGGCAGGATGTCGGTGCGCTGTGGGAGAACTACATCATCGGAGAGCGGCGCAAAGCGAACTTCAATGAGGGACTGCACAGGGAGTTCTATTTCTGGCGCACCTACGACAAACAGGAAATCGACCTGATTGAGGAGAGTGCCGACAGTCTTACCGCCTTGGAGTTCAAGTGGGGAAATAAAATGCCGGCCGCACCGAAAGCCTTCCAAGAAGCCTATCCCTATGCCGAGTTTCATGTGGTAAATCGGGAGAATTATTTGGAGTTCGTATAATCAATAAATTACGTATATGGAAACAAAACTACAATCCAAACAGCAATATCCGCGGTTTATCCAAAATAAACCGTGTGGTATTGACAAATTCGATGGAGGTTCGCAAGAAAGGTTGGCAAAAACTATTGCTCGCCATTTTTGTCAGAATGATTCATTGGATGAGGAATGTACTTTACCTCGAATTATCGGCATCGAAGGTATTTGGGGATCTGGAAAATCCAACGTGGTTAAAATGTTGGAACGTGAATTATCAGACGACTATTACTTTTTTGAGTATGACGCATGGGGACATCAAGAGGACTTGCAACGCCGCTCTATATTGGAATTGCTTACAAGCAAACTTATTGATGATGGTATCCTATCTGGAAATGCAACAATAAAAGTCAAAGGTGGAGGTACGAAAACCGTATCATGGTCTGAAAAGCTGAAATATTTATTAGCCCGTAAAACGGAGACCGTAACCGAAAAATATCCCCTTATCAGTAATGGTATGGTTGCGGCATTTTTGGTTGCAGTTTTAACTCCGATATTTACATTTATTGCGTATGCAGTAAAACCTACACCCACAACATGGTGGTTTTCTTTATTGTCTATTATCATAGCTGCACTGCCAGTTCTTATTGCATTGTGCGTTTGGAAATGGGCATATAGCAAAGATCATAAATATGGATGGAGTTATATGTTAGCTATTTATCAAGATAAAGTCGAAAAGGACGTTTGCTATGAGACTTTGAGCGAAGACGAACCAACGGTTTACGAGTTCAAAACATGGATGCAAGACATTTCTGATTTTATCAAGGAAAAAGGACAACGTAAATTAGTCCTTGTTTTTGACAACATGGATCGTCTCCCCGCTGAAAAAGTAAAAGAATTATGGTCTTCTATCCATACGTTCTTCGCCGATAGCGGTTTTGAAAATGTTTGGGCTGTTATTCCTTTCGATGAAACACATTTAGCTTGTGCATTCGGAGATGAGACCGACGAACAAACGAAACAACTGACCAAGTATTTTATCAATAAAACTTTCCCTATTGTTTATCGTGTTGCTCCTCCTGTTATTACCGACTATCGAAGTATATTCAACAAACTGTTTGTTGAAGCATTTGGAGAAACAGAAAATGAAGCGAAAGAAACTATAAATCGGATATTCAGATTGGTAAATCCTAATGCCAATGTTAGGGAAATTATATCATATATCAATGAGATGGTCGCTCTTAAACAAGAGTGGTGTAACGAAATTTTGATGATAAACATAGCATTGTTCTGTTTGAAGAAGACGGATATTCTGGCAAATCCAGTAGAACAAATATTGTCCGGCGACTATCTGAATGGCATTCAAACAATAATTAACAATGATCTGCAAACACAACGCGAAATTGCAGCTTTGGTATATGGTGTCGATGTTGAAGATGCTCGACAAATTCCATTGAAAAAATATATTGAAGGCTGCATCAACGGAGAAGAAGACCACGACATAAATCAATATGCAGAGACTAATAAACAATTTGACACTGTATTAGAAGAAGTTATACAATGTATGGACAATGCGCTTATCGATAAGATTATACATTGTTTGCATAAATTAACTCGAAAGAGCGATGTTATTCTGCGTGTATGGCAAAGAATAGCACAATTGAAATTAAAAGAATCCATAGAGAAGCAGGTGTTCCCTGTCGAATACCAAGAACTGCTGTTGCATTTAGACACGGAAAGCCAAAACCATGTGATTGCTCAATTATATAAGAAGATAGTTCGGTTCAATGACTTCAATGGCGGCGACTATTTCAAAACGTTAGATGCAATAGACAGGTTTATTGCGCAAAATAAGTTGGCGTGCGATTTTACGTCATTGATTGAAGCAAAAACAGTCAAGCCAAATACATTTATCGATTATATTCAAGCTGCAAATGCAACAGATGCTGCCTATCGGGATAACGCGACAACTAAAGCATATAAATATTATCAAGTAGCAACAAATTCGGAGGCGCTCGATAATTATTTGGCAAACTTACTACCCGATAATTTCGACCATGCAGATATTGTAAAAACGTTAAAAGATAATTCTACCTATACGTTTCCAACGCTTTTGCAAGCGATCACGAATTGCATTGATGAACAGAATGTAAATAAAGATAATATAGGGGCTATATTTACAACCTATCGTTTATTGGCATCTGACGAAGAAAGACCTTTACCTGTAACGTTAGATTCAACCTACATAAATCAGTTGCATTCTGAATTAGAAACTGATGGCCGAAACATTAAAGAGTCTGGATATTACGATTTAGTCGCCATGCAATTGGCACATGGTCATTCCGTTTCCTTAATAGAGGGTGGAGATATAAAATATGTTGCAGAACTCATGGACTATTATGTGGATCATGGAGACTTATTAGTAAATAGTGTGGGATGGAATATACCGCTATTAAATGAAACACTACAATACATGGTAAATCATAAACTTGGCTATAAATTATTGCTCTCAGACATATTGCCCCAATTTGAAGATATTAAGAACAGAATAGGTGTAACGGATGAGGTATTTATCGAGCATTTAGCAGAGTGGAATACCGATTTGGATAAGTATATCACTAAGAACAATATTAAAGATGTAATTCCTGACGCATCTTTTTACGATTTGACCACTAAAATAAGCAATGTCCTGACCGATCATATCAATAAAATAGCGTTCGAAGCGTTGTCTGAAATAAGTGTTGATACATTATACGCCCAAAGAACAGCACATACATCATATTATTGGTTTGTCGCAATAAAACATTTACTGGCTAAAATCAAATCCTTGCCAGATAACTTGACTGAATTTGGCAAAAAGATTCTGATGGATATTGCTTCTGGAACTCAAAGTTTGAATCCTTTCCCTAATTGTTTCAAGAATATAGTTGAAAGATTGGATAAACGAAAAATTAAATCGACAGTTACCGATATAAGAAATGATTTCTGCATCGGTAAAAAGACTATCAATGCAATAAAGTTTCAATTTTTCGAAACATGGCTTAGATCGCATGGTAATTTGAAAAGTCAAGCTGGAGACGTTATTGATAAAATAGTGAAACCTGTAATTTCCGATGGGGCATGCCGTTCATTGATTCTGCAAAACAAAGATTTTTATATGGATTTAATAAATACAGCAGGGGATGATGCTTATGAATTGAAAAAGAGTCTCCGAAACCTCATACAAAAAGATTCAGATCCGCAATTGGTTAAATTTGTCAATTCGATAGATTCAGTACCTGAGGTTGAAACCGCGTAAGTATTTGTCTAACAAGTCCGAATTTTACGATTTTACCCGTCAGAACTGAAGTGCCCCCCAAAAAAATTGTATCCAACTTTTGGGGGTCACTTCAAACTTCGATAGGGATAATTTTCAATTTTGGGGACTTGTTAGACAGTCTCATTATCTGGTAGCAGTTTACACAGCACCGGATCGTTTTTGATACGCTCCAGTTCCTCCTGCACAATCTGCTTCACCTCTTCCTTGATGCGCCGGTAGTTCGCCTGCACCGTTTCCTTCATGCGGTCGTTGCCGTCCTCGTCCGTGAAGTTTGTAATGACGGGAATTTTCTTGTAGGCACTTTCTTCCCGTTTCACCTTTTCGGCATCCACCACAATCTCGCAATGAAAAATCTTCTGCTCGATACGCTCGTTGAAGTTGTCGGATACAGAACCGACAAACATTCCCTGCGTAAGCCCGGAAATCTTACTCGGTGGAATGAGCGCGTCCATCTGCGTGTTGATGGAGGTGGAAACATCCTGCCGGTTGATGGAGATGGACTGCCGTTTCTGCAACACCTTACCGAACCGCTCGGAGAGCGTCTTGGCTGTTTCCCCCACCACCTGACCGGAGAAAATATTGCCGACAGTGTTCATCACCACTTTCGCCTCTTTGTCCCCGTAGTCACGCACTAACTGGCTGAAATCCTGAAAGCCCAGACACACGGCAACCTTGTTGCTTCGGGCGGTAGCTATAAGATTGTCCAACCCTTTGAAGTATATTGTGGGCAACTCGTCGATGATGACCGATGACTTCAGCATCCCCTTCTTGTTGATGAGCTTCACGATACGGGAATTATACAGACCGAGTGCCGCACCGTAGATATTCTGACGGTCGGGATTGTTACCCACGCAGAGGATTTTCGGCTCTTCGGGATTGTTGATGTCCAGCGTAAACTCGCTGTCTGACATCACCCAGTAGAGCTGCGGTGAAATCATCCTCGAAAGCGGGATTTTTGCCGACGCTATCTGACCCATGAGCTGCTCCGCAGCCCCTCCAAGCCACGCATCCATGAACGGCGAAAGGTAGTTCTCCAGCTCCGGATAAGAGGTCAGTATCGGAAATATATCCTCGTAACGGCGGTTCAGAAACTCGATAGCATGGGGAAACGTGCAAAACTTCCCGTTCTGATAGATTTTGAGATACCAGATAATACTGGCAAACAGAATGATAGGTGACTCCACGAAGAAGTCGCCCTGCTTTTGCACCCACGTTTTATTGAGGTTGAGCATTATTGTGTAGGCACTCTCATAGGCATCCGTAATATCTTCCATAAAATCCGGGTGAATGGGATTGCACCGATGAGAGCGTCGCGGGTCGTCGAAGTTGATCACATAGAACTTCGGCTTTACCTTGTAGCCGTCCGGGTGGTTCAGCAAATGGTTGTAGGCAATAGTAGATAGGTCGGGATACTTGAAATCGTAGATGTATTGACTAAAGCCCTTTTCAATCTGTTGCTTGATAAAATTGTTTACCACGGCATAGGACTTGCCGCTGCCCGGCGTACCCAACACGATGGACGCACGGAAGGGATTAACTACATTGATCCAACCGTTGTTCCAGCGTTTCCTGTAATAGAAACGTGTCGGCAGATTGACCGAATACTCGCTTTCGATAAGCCTCGTTTCCTGCATGAAACTCTCGTTCTCGTTGTTGAAAACATCCTCCATCAAATTGTGTTTCAACAGGCGGCTCATCCACAGACCACCCATCAACAGGCAGACATAGCCCGTTCCAATGGTAAGGACATACAGTCCCGTCACCGCTTCAAGCGGCAGCGGCAGGGGCAGCAACCACCAGTTCAGGAAAAACAGCACGAACCCGACGGCAAATGCTGTCCAGATTCTCCCCCAAGTGATTTTCTCACCCTTGACACCCTTCGTACCCAGACAGGACAAGGCAAGCAAAAGGACGGAAAACAGCTTCGTGTAGAGAATGGAATGGAACAGCCCCGCCGTGCGGTCGAAGTTCAGAAGGATTTTGTCCACCACGCCGATGTTCACGCCCCACAGCCGGATGGCTTCGTAGCAGAACCAGTACACGTTCATGACCACTAAAATGATACTCACGGCACGCAGAAAATCCATGATTTTCGCCAATGCCCTCAAATCGTCTTCTTGTTGTGACATACATTGATTTTTTAATTGTTGATACTCTGATTACATACCCAAGCCCTTGCGTTTTTTCTTCTTTTTGCGCTTCATCGCCCGGATGAAAGCCTCTTCCTCGGCATCTACCGCCGGACCTTCGGGAGTGAGCAAGCCCATACCGCCCGATATATCTTCACTGTCGTAGGCGGTCTGCCCGTGTGCCTTGTCCGCAGCATCCACAGGGATGGATAGCGGTATCGGCGGTTGTCCGGCGTATGGCAGGGTGAAGTGTTCCTGCAAGGCATTCGCCGAAAGCTCCTTACCCATGCGCGAACCGTTCAGCACGCATCCCGTGCGGTGGTCGATGAAGGTAGCCCCATAGATGCGCCCTTCCTCTGTGTAGCGCAGTACGGTGTCGATGCCCTTCTCTTTGAGTTGGGATACAAATTTGTCCTTGTCATAAGTGCCTTGCAGCACGGAAAGGACGGTGCGTTTCGTCATGTCTGCCAGTTTCCTATCCTTGATTTCCGATTTGGAACGGACAAACTTCTTCTGTACGGCTTCATAGCCTGCGGACTTCCCGAAAAGCGAGGATTTGAACGGGTTGCCCACCTTGTTACCCTTGTCGTCCGTGACGGAATAGACCAGCCCGTGATACTCCCGTCCGCGCACGTTGCCCCTCGCTTCCTCCACCGTCATATTATATAAGGAAAGGAGCGCACGGTATTCGCCCATCGTCTGGAAACGGTACTGCCCATTCAGAGCCTTCACGGTGTTGCCTACCTGCTTCTTCACATCACCTGCCGATGCGGCCACCTTGCGCAACGGATTATCCAATCTCTGATTTTTACGTTCTGCCGGATGCAATCCGTACTTCTGTTCCAGTTCCCTGCGGATACGGTCGCTGCGGCGGTAGAGAAAATCCCGGTTGAGCCTTTTCCCGTTCTCGTCCACGTTGACCGTCACGATGTGCAGGTGGTGGCGGTCGATGTCCTCGTGCTTGAATACAAGATAAGGCTGGTTTCCGAAACCGAGTTTTTCCAGATACTCGCGGGCGATATTCTGCAACTCAATATCGGTCAGCACATCCTCCGGGTGCGGGTTGAGAGAGATATGCACCACCGGCTTCTCGATCTTCATCTGCGGTGGCAGGAAGGTGAGAAAACCCTCCATCGCCTTGCCTATGTCCACCGTTCCCGAACCGTCATTGTAGATGCGGTTGGTGGTGAGAAGCCGCCCCTGCGCCTCGTTAATCTTCTCCCCGTTGTAGGCAATCGCGCCGTACAACGAACTTCCTACACTGATTTTTGCGACCATTTTGCCTCCATTTCCCTTGAAAGTTCCACAATCCGGCGGCTCAGTTTCACGAGTTCGACGGTGTGTTGCTCTAATTTGTAGAGCAACGCCATCGCCTTTTTCTCTGAAAAATGCAGCCTCAGTTCCTTCACGACTTGGTTGTAATTCGTACCCACGGCACGGAATTGTGCATGAAAATCCGACAGTTTGGTGTAATAGTCCACCAACGTCTTGTCCACCTTCAGCACCTTGAACGGTTGCCCGAAGAAGTGCGCTTTGAGGAAAACAGACCGTGCATAGACACCCGATTTTCCGAACATGGCGAGGAAACGGTTGTGTTCCTCCTCGTTGAAACGGACGGTGTACCGGTACACCGCCGGATCAAGTTTGGGATTTCTCCCTGATTTGCTTTTCCTTTTCTCTTTCATATTACTTTGGATTTAGCGGATTGACGGCATAAGCCGCCGCTTCGGATTACAGCACCGCAGTTCTGAAAGGCTTCCCGACTTCGGAGGGAAAGCCCGCCCCCTGCAAGGGCAAGTGCTTTTCGTGGCTGCTCAAAATATTTTGAGCGGCTGAAAAGACATCTTGCTATGTTCAGGTGAACATAAAAATCCGTCAGGGGACGGATTGGGAAAATACCTTTCAGGACTCCGGGCCGCGCGTCATCGGCGAACCCTGCTGTCCGGGTGCAAAGTTACGCCCTTAAAGCGGTATCGGACAGATGCTTGACCCGGTCAATGACTGCCAACCGGCGCAACGTGCCGCCACTTGCCGGAGAAGTGATACAGGTTCCAAAATATACTTGTTTATTTGCAGCATGATTCAAGAAACGAACGATTTGAAGATATGATAAACGGAACATTCAAATACCCGGAAATCCGCTTCTTCGGATACTTGCCGAAACGGATACCCGAACCGTCGGAAACCCGGTTCTCCGACAATTCGGTGACGTATGGATTCAATGACTTCATGACGCAATGTCGTCAATCACCATTTGTCCGACGCACCGCTTCACCACAGAACCGGATACGCGACGACCCGCCTGCGTGTGTAGTCACGGAAGCGGATGGTGCGACAGCCAAATCCGTATGGAAACAGAAAAACAAATCATCAACAATTAAAATAAATGGAACTATGAGTAAGGAAATCTTCGTTGCATTCGCAACACAGAAAGGTGGCATCGGCAAATCCACTGTCACGGCACTTGCCGCCAGCTACCTGCACAACGTGAAAGGCTACAATGTCGCCGTCGTGGACTGCGACGACCCGCAGCACAGCATCCACGGGCTGCGCGAACACGAAATGGGGCTTATCGACAGCAGCACCTACTTCAAGGCTCTCGCTTGCGACCATTTCCGCCGGATCAAAAAGAACGCCTACACCATCGTCAAAAGCAATGCGGTGAACGCCCTCGACGATGCCGAGAGGATGATTGCCACTGAGGACGTGAAACCCGACGTGGTGTTCTTCGACATGCCCGGCACACTCCGAAGCAACGGCGTGATAAAGACGCTCTCGCAGATGGACTACATTTTCACTCCGCTGAGTGCCGACCGCTTTGTCGTGGAGAGTACCCTGAAATTCGTCACGATGTTCCGCGACAGGCTGATGACTACCGGACAGGCGAAAACAAAGGGGCTGCATCTGTTCTGGACGATGGTGGACGGCAGGGAGAGGAACGACTTGTACGGCATCTACGAGGAAGTGATAGCCGAAATGGGCTTTCCGGTACTTTCCACCCGCTTGCCCGACAGCAAGAAGTTCCGCCGTGACCTTTCGGAAGAGCGCAAGAGCGTTTTCCGCTCCACCATCTTCCCGATGGACACGGCACTGCTGAAAGGGAGTGGCATCCGGGAGTTTTCCGAAGAGATAAGCGACATCATCAGACCGCAGTGAGCATGGGCAGCAGGAAAGTGAACACGGAAGGCATCGACGAGGAACTGCTGTTAGCCTCCATCGGGCGGCGCACACAGGACGGGACACTGCGCCCCGCACAGGAAGTACCCGCAGCTGCACCGACCGAAGAGGACACCGCCGCACCGGAACCATCTCCTGTGCAACCCGTAACACGGGAAAAAGCGCAGAGGGAAAGTGGACGCCGGAAAAGGCAGGACGAGGACTACAACGAGCTATTCCTGCGCCGCAACGAGATAAAGACCCGCCAATGTGTCTATATCAGCCGTGACGTCCACGGCAAGATCCTCAGAATCGTGAACGACATCGCCGGAGGGGAAATCTCAGTAGGCGGATATGTGGATACCGTGCTGCGCCAGCATCTGGAACAGCACAAGGAGAGAATCAACGAACTGTACAAGAAACAACGTGAAGATCTGATTTGAAAATGGAAAAAGAAATGACACCGAATGAAAAAAGACCACAGCAAGACTGCGGAGGTATGTTTACCCAAGTGCAGGCGAGTGTGGAAATACTGTCGCCTGTCCCGGTAAGCGGCAAATGCAGTGAGAAGGACTATGAACGCCTGTTCATCCGCGACCCGGAAGTAAAGGCACGTGAGGGGAAGATGGCGTATGTGCGCCCGGAGTACCACGAGCGTATCATGCGTATCACCCGTGTAATCGGGCATGACCGGCTTACGCTGTCCGCTTACATCGACCATGTGCTGACGCACCACTTCAACCAGTGCGAAGATGCGATAAAGAGCCTTTATGCCCGAAATTACAATTCAGTATTCTAACCAAAAACGGAAGGATATGAATTACACAATCAGCATGACAGACATTCTGCTGGCGGTATCGGTCGGCTGCAACCTCTGGTTCCTGTTCCTGCTCCTTTACGAGCGCATCATGGACACGCGGATTGTCCGCTTCTTCAAGGGCATTGTCGGATTATGGCGGTCACTGGACGGGAATGAGGCTAAACGCATAGCGGCACACGAGGAAGTCCCTGCGGAAAAGGCGGACATCATCGGCAAGAGCCGTTTCAGGATGGCATCCACCCGGACAACCGCTGCCATACCGACGCAAGAAGCCGCCACTATTGAAAAAGGCATTGAGCTGTCGGAGGAAGAGGCTACTTTTGACGACGGAAAAACGGGAAACGCATCCCGCCCGGCACAAGTCCCGGAGGAAAAACTCGATGAGACCTTCACGAGCATACCGCCGGAGGAACTGGGATACGGGGACGACGAACCGGAAGAGGACGCCTCGGACACGCCACGGGCTTCGGGCAGCAGCTTTGACGAGATTGACGACGCCTGCAAGACCGCCAAAAACCCGGACGCGACACAGGCGGAACGTGAAAAGGCGGCTAAGGTGTTCACCGACATGGAGGGCACGGAGTTGTACGAGAAAATGATGGAAGGCTCTTCGGAGATAGGCATCCGCATCAAGGGGCTTATCGAGATTCGGCTGAAGAAATCTGAAAAGGAGTTCGTCGTGCCGGACAACATCGAGGAGTTCGACATTCGCAACTATGTATGACAACAATAAAAGAAATGAACATGAAAGAATGACATCAACCCACGCGGCGAGGAAACGCAAGGCGCATCCCCATCCGCAACGGACACGCCCACGTCCGTGGAAACAAACGGGCATCCACTAAAACCAAAGTAAAGAAACAAAGTATCAACCGCCCGACAAAGGACCATCCACCCTTTTGACGGCAAAAAACAAGAACAGTTTATGAACAAGAACATCTTGAAAAACAGAAAAGCAATCCTCTCCGCGGCACTTGTCATCGCCGCAACCGCCTCCGCTTTCGCGCAGGGAAACGGCATCGCGGGCATCAACGAAGCCACCTCTATGGTGAGTTCTTATTTCGACCCCGGAACTAAACTGATATACGCCATCGGTGCAGTCGTCGGGCTTATCGGGGGCGTAAAAGTGTACGGCAAGTTTTCATCGGGCGACCCCGACACCAGCAAGACAGCCGCCTCGTGGTTCGGCGCGTGCATCTTCCTGATTGTTGCCGCCACCATCCTGCGCTCATTCTTCCTTTAATAAATAATGTATGGCTGAATACCCAATCAACAAGGGTATCGGCCGTCCGGTAGAGTTCAAGGGCTTGAAGGCACAGTACCTCTTCATCTTCTGCGGAGGTCTGCTGGCTCTCTTCGTCCTGTTCGTCATCCTCTACATGGTCGGTATCGACCAGTGGATATGTATCGGCTTCGGCGCGGCATCGTCCTCCCTCCTTGTATGGCAGACCTTCGCGCTGAACGCCCGGTACGGTGAACACGGGCTGATGAAATTAGGAGCGGCACGGAGCCATCCCCGATACCTTATCAACCGGCGGCGGATAACCCGTCTGTTCAAACGACAACGAAAGGAAGAAAGACAATGAGGAATACATCGAAAATGACAACACTGGAAAACAGGTTCCCACTTTTAGCGGTGGAGCATGGCTGCATCATCTCAAAGGACGCCGACATCACGGTGGCTTTCGAGGTGGAACTACCGGAACTTTACACCGTGACGGGTGCGGAGTACGAGGCGATACACAGTTGCTGGTGCAAGGCTATCAAGGTGCTGCCGGACTACTCCGTCGTCCACAAACAGGACTGGTTCATCAAGGAACGCTACAAACCGGAGCTTCAGAAGGACGACATGAGCTTTTTAAGCCGCTCTTTCGAGCGTCACTTCAACGAGCGTCCGTACCTGAAACACACCTGCTACCTCTACCTGACCAAGACAACAAAGGAGCGTAACCGGATGCAGAGCAATTTCAGCACGCTGTGCCGGGGACATATCATCCCGAAGGAGCTGGACAGGGAAACCACGACCAAGTTCTTGGAAGCCTGCGAACAGTTCGAGCGCATCATGAACGACAGCGGGCTTGTCAGGCTGCGCCGCCTCTCCACCGATGAGATTGTGGGTACTGAGGGAAAGACGGGACTTATTGAACGCTACTTCTCGCTCATGCCGGAAGGTGACACCACCTTGCAGGACATCGAGCTTTCGGCAAGGGAGATGCGCATCGGCGACAACCGCCTGTGTCTGCACACCCTCTCCGACGCGGAAGACCTGCCGGGCAAGGTGGCTACCGACACCCGTTACGAGAAGCTCTCCACCGACCGGAGTGACTGCCGACTGTCATTCGCCTCCCCGGTGGGGCTTCTGCTCTCCTGCAACCATATCTACAACCAGTATGTGCTGATAGACAACAGTGAGGAAACCTTGCAGAAGTTCGAGAAGTCCGCCCGTAACATGCAGTCGCTATCTCGCTATTCAAGGAGCAACAGCATCAACCGCGAGTGGATAGACCAATACCTGAACGAAGCCCATTCCTACGGACTGACCTCGGTACGGGCACACTTCAACGTCATGGCGTGGAGCGACGATGCGGAGGAACTGAAGCATATCAAGAACGACGTGGGCAGCCAGTTGGCAAGCATGGAATGCGTGCCGCGCCACAACACCATCGACTGCCCGACACTCTACTGGGCGGCGATACCCGGCAATGCGGCGGACTTCCCGGCGGAAGAGAGTTTCCACACCTTCATCGAACAGGCGGTGTGCCTGTTCACAGAGGAAACCAACTACCGCAGCTCGCTCTCGCCCTTCGGCATCAAGATGGTGGACAGGCTCACGGGAAAACCGCTGCACCTTGACATCTCCGACCTGCCCATGAAGCGAGGTATCACGACCAACCGCAACAAGTTCGTGCTGGGTCCTTCGGGCAGCGGCAAGTCTTTCTTCATGAACCACCTCGTGCGCCAATATTATGAGCAAGGCGCACATGTGGTATTGGTGGACACGGGAAACTCCTATCAGGGCTTGTGCGGCATGATCCGACGCAAGACAGGCGGAGCGGACGGTGTGTATTTCACCTACACGGAAGATAAGCCCATCAGCTTCAACCCGTTCTACACCGACGATTACATCTTCGACGTGGAGAAGAAGGACAGCATCAAGACCCTGTTGCTGACGCTCTGGAAGTCGGAGGACGACAAGGTGACAAAGACGGAGAGCGGCGAGCTGGGCAGTGCCGTGAGTGCCTATATTGAGCGCATCCAATCCGACCGTAGCATCGTGCCGTCGTTCAACACCTTCTACGAGTATATGCGTGACGACTACCGCAAGGAACTGGCACAGCGTGACATCAAGGTGGAGAAGTCCGACTTCAACATCGACAACATGCTCACCACCATGCGGCAGTATTACCGGGGCGGGCGTTACGATTTCCTGCTCAACTCCACGGAGAACATCGACCTGCTCGGCAAGCGGTTCATCGTCTTCGAGATAGATTCGATTAAAGAAAACCGCGAACTGTTCCCCGTCGTGACCATCATCATCATGGAAGCCTTCATCAACAAGATGCGGCGGCTGAAAGGCGTGCGGAAACAGCTTATCGTGGAAGAGGCTTGGAAGGCCCTCTCATCGGCGAACATGGCTGAATATCTGCGCTATATGTATAAGACGGTCAGAAAATATTACGGCGAGGCAATCGTGGTGACGCAGGAGGTGGACGACATTATCAGTTCTCCGGTGGTCAAAGAGAGCATTATCAACAACTCGGATTGTAAAATCCTGCTTGACCAAAGGAAATATATGAACAAGTTCGACCAGATACAGGCGTTGCTCGGACTGACGGAAAAGGAGAAGTCGCAGATACTCTCCATCAACATGGCGAACAACCCTTCACGGCTCTACAAGGAGGTGTGGATAGGCTTGGGCGGCACGCAGTCGGCGGTCTATGCCACGGAGGTCAGCGCGGAAGAGTATCTGGCGTACACCACCGAGGAAACGGAAAAAGTGGAGGTTTACCGTCTGGCGGAGAAGCTGGGCGACGACATCGAAGCCGCCATCCGGCAGCTTGCCGAAAGGCGGAGAAACAAGGAATAACTAAAAAACAGAATGTATCAACCAAAAAAGAAAAACGCGTATGAATTTACCAAAAGTGAAAATGCTGCAAGTCAGCAAGTGCCTTATCGGATTGGCGGTCATGATGCTGCAATCCTGCGACGTGGCCGACAACCGCCGCGACATGCTGTGCGGGAACTGGGAGAGCGTGGAGGGAAAACCTGACGTGCTTATCTACAAGGAGGGCGAAGCCTACAAAGTGACGGTGTTCCGTCGTAGCGGTCTGCGCCGCAAGCTCAAGCCGGAAACCTATCTCTTGCAGGAGGAGAACGGCAACCTGTTCATGAACACCGGCTTCCGCATCGACGTGTCCTACAACGAGGCCACGGATGTGCTGACTTTCTCGCCAAACGGGGACTATGTGCGGGTGAAGCCGCAGCCGGGACATCCGACCGAAGAATAACAACCACTAAAATCCAAAGTAACATGAGAACAAGAATAACAATGATTATCTGCCTGTGCCTGCTTTTCGCGGGCAGGGCAAGCGCACAGTGGGTCGTAAGCGATCCGGGCAATCTAGCGCAGGGCATCATCAATGCCTCCAAAAACATCATCCATACCTCCAAGACCGCCACGAACATGGTGAGCAACTTTCAGGAGACGGTGAAAATCTATCAGCAGGGCAAGAAGTATTACGATGCCCTCAAATCGGTGAACAATCTGGTCAAGGACGCCCGCAAGGTGCAGCAGACCATCCTGATGGTGGGCGACATCACAGACATCTATGTGAACAGTTTCCAACGGATGCTCCGTGACGGGAATTTCAGACCCGAAGAGCTTTCCGCAATCGCTTTCGGCTACACGAAACTGCTGGAGGAAAGCAACGAAGTGTTGACGGAACTCAGGAACGTGGTGAACATCACCACGCTCTCCATGACCGACAAGGAGCGCATGGACGTGGTGGAACGCTGCCACTCGAAGATGAAGCGTTACCGCAACCTCGTGAGCTACTACACGAACAAGAACATCTCCGTGAGTTACCTGCGTGCGAAAAAGAAGAACGACCTCGACCGCATCATGGGGCTGTACGGGAACATGAACGAAAGATACTGGTAGCCTATGAAGTTCGACAACCTTCATCAGATTTTACGTTCACTTTATGAGCAGATGATGCCGCTGTGTGGGGACATGGCTGGTGTGGCGAAAGGCATCGCCGGGCTGGGTGCGCTGTTCTACGTCGCCTACCGGGTATGGCAGTCGCTGGCGAGAGCTGAACCGATAGACGTATTCCCGATGCTCCGTCCTTTTGCCATCGGTCTGTGCATCATGTTCTTCCCGACTGTGGTGCTGGGCACGATAAACAGCATCCTCTCACCCGTCGTACAGGGCACGGCAAAGATGCTGGAGGCGGAAACGCTGGACATGAACCGATACCGGGAGCAGAAGGACAAACTGGAATACGAGGCGATGGTACGCAACCCCGAAACCGCCTACCTCGTGTCCAACGAGGAATTTGACAAGCAACTGGAGGAACTCGGCTGGTCGCCCTCCGACATGGTGACGATGGCGGGAATGTATATCGACCGGGGAATGTACAACATGAAGAAGAGCATCCGCGACTTCTTCCGCGAGATACTCGAACTGCTGTTCCAAGCCGCCGCCCTCGTGATAGACACCGTCCGCACCTTCTTTCTCGTGGTGCTGGCGATTCTCGGTCCGATAGCCTTCGCCCTGTCGGTATGGGACGGTTTCCAAAACACGCTCACGCAGTGGATATGCCGCTATATACAGGTCTATCTGTGGCTACCGGTATCGGACATGTTCAGCACCATACTGGCGAAGATACAGGTTCTGATGCTGCAAAACGACATCGAGCGGATGCAGGCAGACCCGAACTTCTCGCTGGATTCGAGCGACGGGGTGTATATCGTATTCCTCTGCATCGGCATCATCGGCTACTTTACCATTCCCACCGTTGCGGGCTGGATTATCCAAGCCGGAGGCATGGGCGGTTACGGTCGCAACGTGAACCAGATGGCGGGACGAGCCGGAAGCATGGCGGGCAGCGTGGCGGGTGCAGCCGCAGGAAACGCAGTCGGACGTGTCGGCAAATTGCTGAAATAATCAATGTGCAATCATAAATTGGAAAATATAAATGGAATTCAAATCACTTAGAAACATCGAATCGTCGTTCAGGCAGATACGCCTGTTCGGTATCGTCTTCCTCTCGCTGTGCGCCGTGGTGACGGTGTGGAGCGTGTGGAACTCCTACCGTTTCGCAGAGAAGCAACGGGAGAAAATCTATGTGCTGGACAACGGCAAGAGCCTGATGCTCGCCTTGTCTCAGGATTTGTCGCAGAACCGCCCGGCGGAGGCACGGGAACATGTGCGCCGTTTCCACGAGATGTTCTTCACGCTATCACCTGAAAAAAGCGCGATTGAACACAACGTGAAACGTGCCTTGCTGCTGGCGGACAAGAGCGTGTACCACTATTATTCGGACTTCGCGGAGAAGGGGTACTACAACCGCATCATCGCCGGGAACATCAACCAAGTGCTGAAGGTGGACAGCGTGGTGTGCGACTTCAACGCCTATCCCTACCGTGCCGTGACCTACGCCACACAGAAAATCATCCGGCAGAGCAACGTCACCGAGCGCAGCCTCGTGACCACCTGCCGCCTGCTGAACGCATCGCGGTCGGATGACAACCCGAACGGTTTTACCATCGAGGGTTTCACCATCATTGAGAACAAGGATTTACAGACTATCAAACGGTAACAGGACATGAAAAGTATCAGAAAATCAATGTGGGGCATGTATTGGAAACTCCACGACAAACGGAAACGCTTGGCGGCAAGTCTCAAAGGGTATCTGGACGGCTTGCCGCCGGAAACACGCCGCCGCATCGTGCTGGGGATGTTCGCCGCCTTCGCGGTGCTTGCCCTTTACACCTTCGGCAGAGCCGTCTATGACATCGGCAGGAACGACGGCTCACATATGGAAACGGGACACGCCGGACGGGTGGAACTGCCGACCCCGGCGGAAACAGGCAATCACTTAACACCTTATTTATATGGAACAGACAAAGAATGAACCGACGAAAGAGAACAAAGCTGCTCCCGAAACGGGGAAACCGAAAAAGGAGCGCGAACCGCTGACAGAGGCGCAACGGCTGAAACGGCAGAAGATGATCGTGCTGCCCGCTATGGTGTTGGTGTTCATCGGGGCGATGTGGCTGATATTCGCCCCGTCCTCCGGCAAGGAGCAACCGCCGGGAACGGACGGATACAACACCGAGATGCCCGACGCTGACAAGGCGAACCGGCAGATTATCGGCGACAAGCTGAAAGCCTACGAGCATGGGGAGATGGAAGAGCGTCAGGAGAGCCGCAACCGTGCCATCGGGCAGCTGGGCGACATGTTCGACCGCGAGATAGCGGGAACGGAGAACGGAGTGGACTTCGACCTCGCCAATCCGGGCGGCAAGGAAGAAAGGGCAAAGCCAGCCACGCCGCAGACCATCCAGTCCTCCGCAGCCGCCTACCGTGACCTGAACGCCACGCTCGGAAACTTCTACGACCAGCCGAAAAACGACAATGCGGAGATGGACGAATTGTTGGAGCGCATCGCATCGCTGGAGTCGGAACTGGAAAGCGAGAGGGGCAAGGCTTCCTCTATGGACGAGCAGGTGGCTCTTATGGAGAAGTCCTACGAGCTGGCGGCAAAGTACATGGGCGGTCAGAACGGAGGACAGCCATCGGCGGAACAGAGGGCAGAGCCAACTACCGTGCAGAAAGGGAAGAAGAACAAGGCAATGCCTATCAGACAGGTGGAGCATCAAGTAGTTTCTTCACTCTCACAGCCTATGAGTAACGCGGAGTTTGTCGCCGCCTTATCGCAGGAACGCAACCGGGGTTTCAACACGGCTGTCGGCACGGCGGAGGTATTGGACAGGAACACCATACCGGCGTGCGTGCATGGGGCGCAGAGCGTGACGGACGGGCAGACGGTAAGGCTGCGCCTGCTGGAGCCTATGGCGGTGGCAGGCAGGACAATACCCCGGGGTGCGGTGGTGGTCGGCACGGGCAAGATACAGGGTGAGCGGCTCGACATCGAGATTACCTCGCTGGAATACGACGGCACGATTATCCCCGTGGAGCTTGCGGTCTATGACACGGACGGACAGCCCGGCATCTTCATCCCGAACTCGATGGAGATGAACGCCGTCCGGGAGGTCGCCGCCAACATGGGCGGCTCGCTGGGAAGCAGCATCAACATCTCCACCAATGCCGGGGCGCAGCTCGCCTCCGACTTGGGCAAGGGGCTGATACAAGGCACGAGCCAGTACATCGCCAAAAAGATGCGAACCGTCAAGGTGCATCTGAAAGCCGGGTACAGGGTCATGCTTTACCAAGAAAAATATTGAAAACAATAAAAATTACCACTAAAATCCAAAAGTAATGAGAAAAGTAATCATCATGTTTGCCCTCGCTATGGGCATCATAACTGCCAACGCGCAGGAGAATGTAACCGTTGAAACGACCAACGGAAGTGAACAACCGACCTTGACGAAGGAGGTCTATCCGCAGAAGGAGGCGGACGGCGACCTATATCACGGGCTGTCACGCAAGCTGACCTTCGACCGCATGATACCGCCGCACGGTCTGGAAGTGACCTACGACAAGACCGTCCACGTCATTTTTCCGGCGGAGGTGCGCTATGTCGATTTAGGCTCGCCCGACCTGATTGCCGGGAAAGCCGACGGAGCGGAGAACATCATCCGTGTGAAGGCTACCGTAAGGAATTTTCCCAACGAAACGAATATGTCCGTCATCACGGAGGACGGCAGTTTCTACACCTTCAACGTGAAGTACGCCGCCGAACCGCTGTTGCTCAACGTGGAGATGTGCGACTTCATCCATGACGGCAGCACGGTGAACCGCCCGAACAACGCGCAGGAAATCTATCTGAAAGAGCTGGGCAGCGAAAGCCCGATGCTGGTGCGCCTTATCATGAAGTCCATCCACAAACAGAACAAGCGCGAGGTGAAGCATATCGGCTGCAAGCGTTTCGGCATCCAATACCTGTTGAAAGGCATCTACACGCACAACGGCTTGCTTTATTTCCACACGGAGATAAAGAACCAGAGCAACGTGCCTTTCGATGTGGACTACATCACTTGGAAAATCGTGGACAAGAAGGTTGCGAAGCGTACTGCCGTGCAGGAGCAGATTATTCTGCCGCTCCGCGCGCAGAACTACGCCACCCTCGTGCCGGGCAAAAAGAGCGAGCGCACGGTCTTCACGATGGCGAAGTTCACCATCCCCGATGACAAGTGCCTCGTGGTGGAATTGAACGAGAAGAACGGCGGCCGTCACCAGTCCTTCGTGATTGAGAACGAGGATTTGGTACGCGCGGGTACCATCAACGAACTTCAAGTACGCTGACCATGAGAAAGTACATCGCAATAATCATCGCGTCGCTTGCCCTTTTTACAGGGCAGGCGCACGCCCAGCGGTGTCTGCCGAAGATGCAGGGCATCGAGGTGAGGGCGGACATGGCGGACGGCTTCAATCTCGGCGGCAAGGACGGCGGGTACAGCTTCGGGGCGGCTCTCTCCACCTACACGAAGAAGGGGAACAAGTGGGTGTTCGGTGGCGAATACCTGTTGAAGAACAATCCCTACAAGGACACCAAGATACCCGTGGCGCAGTTCACGGCGGAGGGCGGCTATTACTTCAAGATACTGTCGGACGCCCGAAAGATTGTTTTCGTCTATGCCGGGGCTTCGGCTCTCGCCGGATATGAGGCGGTAAATTGGGGGAAGAAGGTGCTGCATGACGGCTCCACGCTGCACGACCGGGACGCCTTCATCTACGGCGGTGCGCTGACGCTCGATGTGGAGTGTTACGTGGCAGACCGTATCGCCCTGCTTGCCAACCTGCGGGAGCGTTGCCTTTGGGGTGGCGACACACGGAAGTTCCACACGCAGTTCGGGGTCGGTATCAAGTTCATCATCAACTGACACGGGCATGGAAAGGACGGAAATAGATGCTGTCAGAAGGATGCCGCTTGCGGATTTTCTCGCACGGCTGGGGCATGAGCCTGTCAGAAGGAGCGGTAACGAGCTGTGGTATCTTGCCCCGTACAGGGGCGAGCGCACATCCTCTTTCCGTGTGAACGTGGCGAAACAGCTCTGGTACGACTTCGGTTTGGGCAAGGGCGGCGACATCTTCACGCTTGCCGGGGAGTTTCTGCAAAGCGATGACTTCATGAAGCAAGCGAAGTTCATAGCGGAAGCCGCCAATATGACGGTTGCCGGATGGGAAAAGCCCGTCTATCTCTCGAAGCCGACCGAATCCGTTTTTGAGGATGTGGAGGTCGCTCCGCTGCTCCGCTCACTGCTGACGGAGTATTTAGAGGAACGGGGCATCCCTTACGCCATCGCATCCCGTCACTGCTGCCGCTTGAACTACGGTGTGCGTGGGAAACGGTATTTTGCCGTTGGCTTTCCGAACATGGCAGGTGGCTATGAAGTCAGAAGCCGATATTTCAAGGGTTGCATACCTCCGAAGTCTGTATCACTGGTAAAGGCGAATGACATCCCGGCTGACGAGTGCCTCGTGTTCGAGGGCTTCATGGACTTTCTCTCTGCCGTGACGCTTGGTGTAACCGGTAACGCTGACTGTCTTGTGCTGAACTCAGTCGCCAACGTGGAGAAGGCGGCGGGATTGCTGGACGGATACGGGCGCATCGGCTGCTTCCTCGACCGTGACGAAGCCGGACGGCGGACGCTTGCCGCACTTACCATGCGATACGGGGAACGTGTCACCGACCGTTCCTCCCTCTATGACGGTTGCAAGGACTTGAACGAGTACCTGCAACTGACAACGAAAAAACAGAAAAACAACCATCTAAAAATCGAAGAACAATGAACATACTGAACAACAGAAACAAGAGAACATCAATATTCAAGGCAGTGGCGTTATGCCTGATAGCCGCCATGTCATTCACCCTCGTGTCATGTGACGATGACATGGACATCCAGCAGTCCTATCCCTTCACGGTGGAGGTCATGCCCGTGCCGAACAAGGTAGTAAAGGGGCAGACAGTGGAAATCCGCTGTGAACTGAAAAAGGAGGGCGACTTTTCGGGTACGCTCTATACCATCCGCTATTTCCAGTTCGAGGGGGAAGGCTCGCTCAAAATGGATAACGGCATCACCTTCCTGCCTAACGACCGCTACCTGCTGGAGAACGAAAAATTCCGCCTGTACTACACGGCGGCGGGTGATGAGGCGCATAATTTCATCGTGGTGGTGGAGGATAACTTTAGCAACTCCTACGAACTGGAATTTGACTTCAACAACAGGAATGTAAAGGACGACGATCTTACCATCGTTCCCATCGGCAACTTCAGCCCCTTGTTGAAATGATGCGTGTATTCATGACAATGCTCTGTTCACTTCTGACGGTCTGTTCTGTGTCCGCGCAGATCAGCCGCCAAGAGGGAACGGACGGGCAGGCGGCAATCTACCGACTGCCGCTTATGGAACGTGCTTTTTTATGCTGCCGCTACTTTGAAGGCTGGCACTCAGAAAAACACTACCCATACGTCGGTTGGGGTCACAAACTTTTGCCAAACGAGAAGTATTCGGCACGAACCATGACAAAACGGGATGCGGATGAACTTTTGCGGAAAGACCTGCGCAAATTTGTCGCCATGTTCCGTAAATTCGGGGTTGATTCGATTTTGCTTGGCACGTTAGCTTACAATGTGGGACCGGCGAAGCTGTTAGGCAGCAAAACAATCCCCAAAAGCACCTTAATCAAGAAGCTGGAAGCTGGTGACAGGAACATCTACCGTGAGTATATAGCCTTCTGCAACTACAAAGGAAAACGCCACGCCATGCTGCTCAAACGGAGAAAGGCGGAGTTTGCGCTGTTGTATATCCCATAAAAGGACTGACAAAACTGGCAAAAGACGTGCCATATTTAACTTGGCACGTCTTTTGCTCTATCACTTGATAGATTATCGTAGGATTTTCTCGTTAATTGACATCGTTGAGCCATTTTTGCCTATCGGTTTCCAAATAACACTTCAAGTTGTAAGTGTTGTGAGAGCAATACAAAACATAGTTATTAACCATAAAAAGTATAGCGAAATTATGAAGAAAGTATTTAGGAAAATTCAGAAAGGAACAACAAAAATGATTGAACGTATCAAATCGTTGGGGGAAATGGAGACGAAGCAGAAATGTGTAGTTCAACGGTTCGAGATTATCATTCCCCTCCACCAAAAAATAACGACCCAATATATAGCCTCCGCAAGTTTTACTTGCGGATTTTTTAGTTATCGCAGATTGGACAAAGGTTTCTTTGCTACTTTCTTTGTCCGCCATCATGCTCACTGAAAGAAAGTAGGGCGGCTCTCGCCGCCCCGCCACTCAAAAGCGTGTGTAAAGTCCCGTCACCATCGTGAACATTTCCTCCAGCATATCAAAATAGATACCCTCGTGTACGGCAATGTCCTTTGTCTTGCACTCAAAGGTCTTTTTGCTGAACGTCCTGCGGTAGAAGCGCATATTGTAGAGGTCTGCCCCTTCGTCATAGATGATGTCAAGGCGGTTGGCACTTGTTTTGTTCCTTGCAAGGCTCATCCGTAAGCCGTTGCCCATATCTATGAAATCACGGCTACCTGTCATGGCGGTGAAGCGTTTTCCGCCTATCTGCTGTAATATCGTCTTGGCTATCATATCTTTTGTTTTTAGGGTTTTAAGTATTGGCGGTGCGGACACCGCCATCCCGTTCAAAATTCTCGCATTTCGGAAATGGGGGTCTGCCGTTGTAGCCACTCTTTCACACATTCCATATTGTACTCGCTCGTGATGACTGCCGTATGGCTGTCGGTGGCGGTGAAACGTGTGCTTTCGTAATCATCTATCCACCCCTTGAGGGTGTCCGTTCCCCACGCTCCGGTATCGTCAAAGATACCGTCCAATGCCGTGATAGGTTCGCTGAACTTGACTATCAGCGTTTGATAGGTCGTGTTCATAGTCTGTCCTCCTTTCCCTTCTTTGCGTTCAGCCACTTGTCCCGTGCGGCTCGGCACTCGTCCAACGTGGGTTTGACACAAGAGAACAATTCTCTGTCTATGGGGTGGCGGTAGTCGTACTGCACAAGTGTCCGCCTGCGTCTTCCGATACCCGATTGGAAACGCTCGTATTTCTCCGTACCTGCTTCCGCGCAGGTGCTTACTCCGTTGATGGTCATTCGTGTTGTCATAATGTTGCTTTTTAGATGGTTAAAAATGTACTGACAGAACTCTGTTCTTCATCACCATTTCGGGGTTGCTTGTGTAGCGTTGGTGCAGGTAGAAATGGTGTGAGCCGAAGCCGTAAAGGAAAAACTTGTCAAGTTCGTGCTTCTCGGCAAACTCCTTTACGCTCTTTCTCAATTCCCCCTCACTCGTTGTGAGAGTGAGGAGGTTCACAAATTCAAGGAACATCGTGGGGATTGCATCATCCCACACACAAATCATACTTTCAATTCTTACTTCCATATCAATGTTGTTTTAGGGGTTATGCTATGCCGCTTTCATCCGCTCACGGATAAGGTTGGCGTTCTTGTTCACAAGGTCTATGATGCGCTCGTGATATTCGGTGTCCTGGTTGTGCTTGCCGTGGCACTGCACCACTTCGAGGGTTCGCAAGTCCACCTCTACGGTTTCAATAATCTCATCGCCAATCCTTGCCGATAGTATGAGGGTGTCGGCTTTCTTGTAGTATCCACTGCCAAACACGCAGATGCCCTGCGTCTTGCCCTCGTTGTAATACTCGTCTATGCTTTCAAGCACCTTGACGATTATTTCCTCGTCCGTGATTACCAAGCCGAAGAATTTGGATTTGTTGGCGATGAAATCCTCCGCATCTTTCTTTCGTTGGAGTTGTCGCTGTTGCTCACGCTCACGCCTTTCAATCTCCCAACGGCGTTGCTCTGCGGCTCTTTCCTTCTCGTGTATGGCTTCAATTTTTCGGGTTGCGTTGTCGTGTGCCGCCATGAAATCTTCGGGACAGATGTTCTTCGGGTTACGGAGGTCTTGACCGAGTTTTTTGAGCATACGCAGATAGTCGCACCACATTGAGAGGTTGTCTATCTGATACTTGTGACGCTTGGCAATCAGATATGATGCCCAACATTCATCGGCAGTACGGGTATTGAAAAGAAAGTGTTTCATGACCTCAATCTCACCGCCTTTCATAAGGGTTTCAATTCTTGGGTCTGAAAGCAAGGCTTTGAAAAGACGCACGGGGGAGATGCCGTGGAAATCGCCCTTGAAGCCGTTACGTCTGAGTTGGGGCAATATCCTCATCTTTGGATATGCACAGCTTCTTGCCACCACATCATCGTATAGGCTGTTGTGCGGTCTTACCTCCATATCGCTGCCTAATGCCCACACATCGCAATAGCAGAAAAGGAAGCCACGGAGCAACGCCATGTCCGTAACCTTGCCGTCGGGTGAAATCCAACGCTGCACGACCTCGTGGCAGTAGAAACGCATCGGTTCGCCTTTCCTGCTCTCGCATCTGACCTGCGCCACGCGGATTACCTGATACCCTTTGCAGGTGGTTATCACGCTGAAATTCTGCGTTTCCTTGTAGATGCGTCTGCGTGTGTCCTGCACTTTGAGTTCGGCATGGCATTTGGGGCAGGTGCAGCCTTCAAGGGTGTCGCATAGTCCGCTGTCGCTGTGCCACTCGTGACCGCAGTCGGAACAGGTGATGTTCCCTTTCTTGGTGCGGTAGCCGATATGCTCAACGCAGTGGCGGTATGCCCAATCTATTTGTGTCGCTGATATGGGGCGAAGGTTGGCGGAAAGTCTTGCCACCTCTTTCTGTATCTTGGTCTTCGGTTTCATAAGCCTAAATCAAATAATGAGGGTTGGGGTTGGTTTTCTTTTCTCGCTGACGGTCTGTGGCGGTTCTGCAACTTGCGGAGTTCCTCCTCTTGGTATTTGCGGACAGCGTTCTGACGTGCCTCCGCCTTTTCCTCTGCCGTGAGTTTCACAACGTGGTTCACAACCACTTGGCAGTCCATCGGTTTGCCCACCTCTATCTCGTTTTCCTCATAGTAGTGGATGGCTTGCCCGAATATCTCTCCGTCCGTGAAACCGTTGCAACCGCTTTTCTGCACATAGTTCAGAATGTGGGTCACGCACTCGTCCATGTTCTTGGCAGGGTTGCGGTACTTCTTTGCAAATAGCGCATCTTCCTCCGCACGCTGTTCCAAGTACATATATATCGTTCTCTTGAAATGGTCTGTTCCTTTCATATCGCTGTCATTTTTAGATTATCTGTTTCAGTATCTCTCTCCAATAGGTCGGCTCTACCTCGCTGAGAAGGAAGTCCATGAAATCCCTCCGTGCGTCCTTGTTCAGTTCGTGGTACAATCTTCGGAAAGTTTCAAAATTGCCGTTGATGTACGTTTCCACCATATACACGAAGATGTTGTCCACCTCGTAATATCTGCACTGCTGCGCTGCCGTCTTGCTGTTTCTTTTTGCCATGTCGGTAAGGGTTAAAGGGTGAATAACCAAAGGATGAAGCCAAAGAAGGCAATGGTGGAAAGGATAGCCACGATTACACCTATCGCCACTCGGAACACTCCGTTTACAATCTCTCTGATGATGCCCCAAAGGATGCCGAACACCCCGAAGGCGGTGCGCATCATCAAGCCGCATATCGCCAACCCGATGTGTTGCGCCATTTGTCTGAAATTTGCCGTTGCCGTCATATCTTCGCTGTTTTTGATTTTTTTGTTTTTAATGCGGATTCAAGAGCTGAGGGAGTTGAGTTTCAAACTATCTTATCTGCCTCTCGTTTATCCGACATTTTTTTTATGCGTCTTTCTGTCGCATCGGTCGTTTTCGTTTCGGGTGCTTGAAAAGGTAGGGATTAGGGAATGCAAGGTTTTTCGGTCAAAATACTACCCGCAGGGCTGGAGATTTTTACCGAAAACAGGAGGCTTGACCTTGCTTTCCCGTCCAATCCCGGAATTACCTTTGCGCCCAGAACGAAAATGACTGACTGATGCGGCTTACTGAAAGGCGCAAAATGGAGGTAAACGAAAACAGAGGCAGATTGTGTAGAAAAAAACTTCAGGGGAAAATCCGTAAAAAAAAGAATCACCAAAAGGAAAAAGACATCACCGGAAGCGTGAAAAGGGCAAACCACAACAAAGGAAGTATGATTGTTTCCGATCCGACGGAACTTGTTCAGCCGGGTGGCAACAATCATTCTTCCCGGTTTGTCCGGCTGTGTGTGGGCGCCTGTTTCATTCATGGGGCAGGCTGACACACTCTGCATTCACTTTCCGCTTCCGGCAAAAGAGACAGCGAAAAAAGAAAAATCATTTGAAAACCCGTAAAAGCACCTCTTGGCATAGGCGCAAAAGAAAGGGGCATTGCTTCATCTGTCTAAACATCGTTTAGGCGTGAGGCAATGCCCTTTTCTCCAGCTATGCGGTAGTCGGCACACGTTTGTTCCAAACTCGTTTTGGGCAATGGTGTGCCGACGGACAATACCGCTTTTACGGAAAATTCTTATGAATGAGGGGATAAAAAACGGGAGTTTATATCAAAATCTCGAATTAAATAGCTACTTTTGCATACGAAGAGTTCTTTGAAGGTTACGCAACGCGCAGAAGGATAATGCAGTAGATAACTAACTAAATCGTAACCTATTACTATCAAGAGCAATTAACCTACGCTCATTTCCAATAAATTACACTCTTTTCGTAACTTCGGTGTGCAAAGATACGAACTATTTTTAATTCCATAAAAAAGGAGACGTTGTATGCGTCTCCTTTTATCAAGTTTTATTTATGAACTACTTATTCGATAGTCAATTCTGAACCTGCTCTAAACTTGGCAACCTTCTTTGCCGGAATCTGAATGGGCTTCTTCGTTGCCGGATTTATACCAACGCGTCCGGCTCTCTCCGTTACAGAAAAAGTGCCGAAGCCAACCAATGCCACTTTATCACCCGCCTTTAACGCTTTTGTTACTGATGCGATAAATGCATCTAATGCTCTTTTTGAATCGGCCTTTGACAAACCGGCTTCAGCTGCCATTGCGCTAATAAGTTCTGACTTATTCATAATACAAAATGATTAATTAATATGTTACACAAAAGAAAAATTCTAATGCTACTTCCTACAAAAATAGAGCAATAATTCTGAATATCAAATAAAAACATTAAAAAAAGGCTGGAAAATAGAGAAAAAAAAGGAATAGGAGTTCCTTTTTCTGTTATAGAACAGAATTTATTCGTATTTTTGCCAAATAAAGCGAAAAAATCAGATTATGAATGCTATACCGACAGTAACCAAAAACCTTTTAATCATTAATGTGCTGATGTTTCTCGGCACCGTTGTAGCCCAAAGCTATGGCATCGACCTAAACCAATATTTAGGCCTGCATTTCTTCCTTGCCGGAGACTTCAATGCAGCACAGCTGATTACTTATATGTTCATGCATGGAGGATTTACCCATTTGTTCTTCAATATGTTCGCCGTATGGATGTTCGGCCGTATTCTGGAACAGGTATGGGGGCCGAAGCGTTTTCTGTTCTATTACCTTGTATGCGGCATTGGCGCAGGACTTATTCAGGAACTCGTGCAATATATCCATTATGAAACGGTACTTTCAGCATACGACAGTGTTAACACCGGATATTCTGTCATCCCGATGAAAGAATACCTTAACATGATGACCACTGTCGGAGCTTCCGGATCCGTATATGCCATATTACTTGGGTTCGGCATGCTATTCCCCAATCAACCCATGTTTATCTTCCCGCTGCCTTTCCCCATCAAAGCCAAATATTTTGTCATCGGATACGCCTTGATAGAATTATATTCCGGCTTTGCCAACAATCCGGGCGACAACGTCGCACACTTTGCGCACTTGGGCGGCATGATATTCGGTTTTATACTAATAATGTACTGGAGAAAAAAGAACAGAGGAAATGGCTACTATTATAACTGATTTAAAAGAATCGTTCCGCAGAGGAAACATTTACATACAGCTGATTTATATCAATGTAGGGGTCTTTGTCCTGACTACACTGACAGAAGTTATATTGCAATTATTCAACCGGAGCCTTGGAGGAATGTTCGAATGGCTGGAGCTGCCGGCTTCGCTTTCCCGCTTCATTGTACAGCCTTGGTCTATCCTGACTTATATGTTTATGCATGCAGGAGTATTGCACATCCTTTTCAACATGCTTTGGCTGTATTGGTTTGGCGCCCTGTTCTTAAATTTCTTTTCTGCGAAACACCTACGGGGAGTATATATCTTAGGCGGCATTTGCGGTGGAATTCTTTACATGGCTGCCTATAATATCTTCCCTTATTTCCAACCAATGACAGAATATTCTTTCATGCTGGGGGCATCGGCATCTGTTCTTGCGATCGTTGCTGCAACAGCCTACCGGGAACCCAACTACCCGATACGCCTTTTCCTTTTCGGAACGATACGCTTGAAATATCTGGCATTGATTGTTGTCGGAATGGATTTATTGTTCATCACCTCCAGCAATGCCGGCGGACATATAGCCCATTTAGGAGGAGCATTGGCGGGACTATGGTTTGCAGCCAGCCTTAGCAAAGGAACGGATATTACCTCATGGATCAACAAATTTTTGGATTCCATTATTTCTTTATTCAGTTTCAAGCCCCGAAAGCCTAAAATGAAAGTCCATTATGGGACTGACAAGCAGAAAGATTATAACTACAATGCCCGGAAAAAAGCTCAATCCGATGAAATAGACCGCATCCTCGACAAATTGAAAAAGTCCGGATATGAAAGTCTGACAACAGAAGAGAAAAAGAGCTTGTTCGATGCAAGTAAACGATGAGGTGTACGTATGAAGCATTTCGGTAATTTTGTCGCGCTCCTGATTTTAGCGGTCAATGCTTTATTTACAGGTCTCTTGCTATTAGTAGCATACAGCCCTTATATCCAGCCGACATCTCACCCGGTACAATCTTGTTTCGGACTGGCTTTTCCTGTTTTTGCGTTAATCAACGGAGGCTTCCTGATTTTCTGGCTCGTTATACAACGATACAAAACTGCTCTACTACCTCTAGTCGGCTTTTTGCTGTGCTATTCGCAATTACGGACGTATCTTCCCCTTAATTTCCATACCTCCAACCTCCCGGAAAAAAGTATAAAATTCCTTTCTTACAATATCATGGGATTTGACGGGGCTAATAAAAGAAACGGGAAGAATCCGATACTCACCTACTTAAAAGAAAGCAATGCTGACATCCTATGTCTACAAGAATATGCCTCCGACGAATCTCACCGGCATCTCACCCAAAAAGACATAGAACGAGAATTGAAAGACTATCCTTACCACCGCATCAATGTTGTGGGCAGTGGTAGCGGTTATAGCAACAAGATAGCATGCTATTCGAAGTTTCCCATTCTATCCGCCCGGGTCTTGAACTACACGAGCAACTACAATGGCTCCGTATTATACGAACTCAAGCTGGATGAAGACACAATTACCCTTATCAACAATCATTTGGAATCCAATAAGCTGACAAAAACCGACAAAGACATCTATGAGGATATGCTGAAAGCCCCTGAGAAGGAAAAGGTAAAAAGCGGTGCACGATTATTGGTGCGCAAACTGGCAGAAGCCTCCGCTATCCGCGCCCCACAGGCAGATACTATTGCAAAGGAGATCGCTTCTTCCCGACATCCTTCTATCATAGTCTGCGGAGACTTCAACGACACTCCCATTTCATACACCCATCGCGTCATTGCACAAAACCTAAATGACGCCTTCACCCAGTCGGGACGCGGTTTGGGAGTTTCCTACAACCAGAATAAATTCTATTTTCGAATAGACAACATATTAATCAGCAAGAACCTACAGTCCTATAACTGTACGGTGGACCAATCCATAAAAGAGTCTGATCATTACCCCATATGGTGTTATATAGCCAAACGGCAATAATCCACTTTTTTAAAGTTGAACAACTATTTATAAACTATCAATATCTAATACTCTGACATTTATGTTTAAAAAAGGTATTTTAATTTTAGCTGCAAGTTGTATGATGTACTCCTGTGCTAACCAGACGGAAAGTAATCCGTTCCTCACCGAGTTTCAAACCCCGAACGGCGTTCCACCTTTCGATAAAATCAAGCTGGAACACTATGAACCTGCATTCCTTAAAGGAATAGAAGAACAAAACGCCAATATTCAAGCCATTATTGACAATACTGAAGTTCCGAGCTTTGAAAATGTAATCGTTGCTTTGGACAACAGCTCTCCCATACTGAATCGGGTAGGCGCCATTTTCTTCAATATGACGGATGCCGAGACCAATGACTCTCTGAACGCTCTTTCCATAAAGCTTGCTCCGGTATTGTCCGAACATGAAGACAATATCTCGCTCAACCAGAAACTGTTCGACAAAGTAAAAGCCGTCTACCTGCAAAAGGACTCTTTAGGGTTGACAACTGAACAGCAAAGGCTTTTGGACAAAACATACAAAGACTTCGTACGTTCCGGAGCCAATCTTTCTGCCGAAAAACAAGCCCGCCTGCGTGAAGTGAACAAGCAACTTTCTACGCTGGGCATCACTTTCAGCAATAATATCTTGAATGAGAACAACGAGTTTATGCTCTTCGTAGACAAACAAGAAGATCTTGCCGGTCTCCCCGAATGGTTCTGCCAAAGCGCTTCCGAAGAGGCCAAAGCTGCCGGCCAGGAAGGCAAATGGCTATTCACATTGCATAACGCAAGCCGTATCCCATTCCTGCAATACTCCGATAATCGTTCGTTACGTGAAAAGATTTATAAAGCCTACATCAACCGCGGCAACAACAACGACAAGAACGACAACAAGAAAATCATTACAGACATCGTGAGCTTGCGTCTTGAAAAAGCCCGTTTATTAGGTTTCGACTGCTATTCCAATTTCGTATTGGACAACACTATGGCAAAGAACTCAAATACAGTAATGGAATTTCTGAACAACTTGTGGGGATATGCCCTTCCCAAAGCTAAAGCCGAAGCAGCCGAACTGCAAAAACTAATGGATCAAGCAGGCAAAGGCGAGAAACTGGAGGCTTGGGACTGGTGGTATTACACTGAAAAACTTCGCAAAGAGAAATATGACCTTGAGGAGGATCAAATCAAGCCTTACTTCAAATTAGAGAACGTACGCGAAGGAGCATTTGCCGTTGCCAACAAACTTTATGGTATCACCCTGACAAAGCTCAACAATGTCCCTGTTTATCACCCCGATGTAGAAGTCTTTGAAGTAAAAGATGCAGACGGTTCCCAACTGGGTATCTTTTATGTAGACTACTTCCCACGTGCAGGTAAAAGTGGTGGAGCATGGATGAGTAACTACCGCGAACAGAAAGGTGATATCCGCCCCCTGGTGTGCAACGTAGCCAGCTTCACCAAGCCTGTCGGTGACACTCCCTCTTTATTTACGATTGATGAAGTGGAAACCCTGTTCCATGAATTCGGCCATGCCCTGCATGGTTTGCTGACCAAATGCAATTATTTGGGCGTTTCCGGTACGAATGTCGTGCGCGATTTCGTAGAACTTCCATCGCAAATTAACGAACACTGGGCCACAGAACCTGAAGTTCTGAAAATGTATGCCAAACATTATCAAACCGGCGAGGTCATTCCTGATAATCTCATTGAAAAAATTCTAAAACAAAAAACCTTCAACCAAGGCTTTATGACTACTGAGTTACTCGCAGCAGCCATTCTCGATATGAATCTACACAACCTGACAGACACTGAAAATATCGATGTAGTGGCCTACGAAAAAGAAGCAATGGACAAGCTTGGTTTAATTCCCGAAATAGCCCCTCGCTATCGTACTACCTACTTCAACCATATCATAGGCGGCTATGCAGCAGGCTATTACAGCTATCTATGGGCGAATGTTTTGGACAATGATGCTTTTGAAGCGTTCAAGGAACATGGCATCTTTGACAAGACAACCGCAGACCTTTTCCGTCGCAACGTTCTGGAAAAAGGAGACAGTGAAGACCCGATGACCCTCTACAAGAATTTCAGAGGAGCAGAACCTCAATTAGAGCCGATGTTAAAAAATCGCGGTATGAAGTAAGAATTGTGAAAAAAAAGCTATATTTGCAGCCTTATATACGATAGAAATCAATTAAAAAGTAATCATAATAAACTAAAAGTAACATGCAAAACAAAGGATTTGTAAGGGTTTTTGCGATATTGCTCACATTGGTATGTGTGTTCTATCTCTCCTTCTCTTTTGTGACTCGCCACTATACCAACAAGGCAAAAGAGTTCGCAAAAGGTGATGTGAAAGTGGAACAAGACTACCTCGATTCTCTGTCAAACGAGAAAGTGTGGTTCGGCAATTGGACGCTGAAACAATGTCGTGAAATGGAGATCAGTTTAGGTTTGGACTTAAAGGGCGGTATGAACGTCATTCTTGAAGTATCGGTTCCCGATGTTATCAAAGCATTGGCGGATAACAAGTCTGACGAGACATTCAACCAAGCGCTGGCAACAGCCGCCAAACAGGCTACTACCAGTCAGGACGACGTAATCACGCTGTTCATCAGAGAGTATCATAAGCTCGCTCCGGATGCTTCACTTTCACAACTGTTCGCAACCCAACAATTAAAAGACAAAGTAAACCAGAAATCTTCCGACGCAGAAGTTGAAAAAGTATTGCGCGAAGAAGTAAAGGCAGCCGTTGACAACTCATTCAACGTTCTCCGTACCCGTATCGACCGTTTCGGTGTGGTTCAGCCCAACATCCAAAGTCTGGAAGACAAAATGGGACGCATCATGGTGGAGCTTCCGGGTATCAAAGAGCCTGAACGTGTAAGAAAATTATTACAAGGCTCTGCCAATCTGGAATTCTGGGAAACATACAATGCAAAAGATGTAGCTTCATACCTGCAATCGGCTGATGCCAAATTGCGTGCTATTTTGGCAACCACAGAAGACAGTACGGAAGCAACAGACAGTACAGCCGCTGAGACTCCTGCCGTAGCACAAGCTACCAGCACCGCCGACAGCCTTGCCGCAGCACTGAAAGGCGAAAGCCAGGCGCAAGCTGCCAACCTGGAGCAAATCAAGAAAGAACATCCGTTATTGGCAGTTCTGCAAGTCAACCCCAGCGGTCAAGGTCCTGTTGTAGGTTATGCAAACTACAAAGATACCGCAGACATCAACAAGTACCTCTCCATGCCGGAAGTTCAGGCGGAAATGCCGAAAGACCTGCGTTTGAAGTGGGGTGTTTCTCCTTATGAATACGATCCGAAAGCTCAAACTTTTGAATTGTATGCAATCAAGTCAACCGAACGTAACGGACGTGCTCCGCTGGAAGGTGACGTAGTTGTAAATGCCAAAGACGAATTTGACCACTATGGCAAACCTGCCGTAAGCATGTCTATGAATACGGACGGTGCACGTCGCTGGGCACAGCTCACCAAGCAGAATGTAGGTAAAGCCATTGCCATTGTATTGGACGGCTATGTATATTCCGCACCGAACGTAAATCAGGAAATCACCGGCGGTAACTCACAAATCACCGGACATTTTACTCCCGAACAGGCAAAAGACTTAGCCAATGTATTGAAATCGGGTAAGATGCCGGCTCCTGCCCATATTGTACAGGAAGACATTGTAGGTCCGTCTTTGGGACAAGCGTCCATTAATGCCGGTATCATGTCATTCGTTGTGGCATTAATACTGTTAATGGTTTACATGTGCTCCATGTACGGTTTCATTCCTGGCATGGTTGCCAACGGTGCTTTGGTGTTGAACATGTTCTTCACATTGGGTATCCTTTCATCTTTCCAGGCAGCTTTGACAATGTCCGGTATTGCCGGTATGGTGTTATCACTGGGTATGGCTGTGGATGCCAACGTATTGATTTACGAACGCACCAAAGAAGAATTACGCGCGGGTAAGGGTGTTAAGAAAGCACTTGCCGATGGTTATGCAAATGCCTTCTCTGCAATCTTCGACTCCAACTTGACATCTATCATTACAGGTATTATCCTGTTCAACTTCGGTACCGGACCTATCCGCGGTTTCGCTACTACATTGATTATCGGTATCCTGATTTCATTCTTTACCGCAGTGTTCATGACGCGTTTGTTCTACGAGCACTTCATGAGCAAAGACAAATTGCTGAACCTGACATTCTCTACGGGTATTTCCAAAAACCTGATGGCAAATGTACACTTCGATTTCATGGGCAGAAACAAACTCTGGATGACGTTGACGGGTATAGGTGTTGTAGTTTGCATCGCATTCCTCAGCATGCGCGGTTTAAGCCAAAGTATCGACTTTACCGGTGGACGTAACTTTAAGGTACAGTTCGAAAACAAAGTAGAGCCCGAACAAGTACGCGAACTGATTGCCAGCAAGTTCGGTGACGCCAACGTCAGTGTTATCGCCATCGGTGCAGACGGCAAGACTGTGCGTATCAGCACCAACTATCGTATTGAAGAAGAAGGCAATAACATCGACTCAGAAATCGAAGCCTACCTGTATGAAACACTGAAACCGTTGCTGACTCAGAATATCACGCTGGAAACATTCATCGACCGCGAGAACCATACGGGCGGCAGTATCATTAGTTCACAAAAAGTAGGTCCAAGTATTGCAGACGACATCAAGGTATCGGCCATTTGGTCTGTTGTGCTGGCTTTGATTGCCATCGGCTTGTACATCCTACTCCGTTTCCGTAACATTGCCTATTCTATCGGTTCTGTATGCGCATTGGCTTGTGACACTATTATCATTTTGGGTGCATATTCCATGTTCTGGGGTGTCCTGCCGTTCTCTTTGGAAATCGACCAGACATTTATCGGCGCTATCCTGACGGCTATCGGTTACTCAATCAATGATAAGGTGGTAATCTTCGATCGTGTGCGTGAATTCTTCAGCTTGTATCCGAAACGAAACAAGAAGGTATTGTTCAACGATTCACTGAACACTACTCTGGCACGTACTATCAACACTTCACTGAGCACATTAATTGTATTGCTGTGTATCTTCATCCTCGGTGGTGACTCTATCCGCAGTTTTGCATTCGCAATGATTCTGGGTGTTGTATTCGGTACACTGTCCTCTTTGTTCGTTGCCTCTCCTATCGCTTACATGTTGATGAAACATAGCAAAGACGAAGAGCCGGCTGCTGCAACAACAATATAAAACAAACTATAAAGTGTTTTGACAAACACTTATAGTCTTTTTCAGGCACATATTATAGGAATTCCATGGCTTTTGAGTTTCATGAGACCTGTAATATGTGCCTGATTTATGTATATGGATACCTACCATAGGTAAAGAGCTATAATTGATAACCTTTTTCAGAAAATTCTAATGTAAAAGCATTATATTTGTAGATGTTACGCTACTTAGAATGAAAAGGATAGACAAATGGAGAAATTAAAAGAGTTATTAGCGAATGAATGTTCATTCAGGCCATCCGGTAAATTATTGGATGAACTGTTGGCACCGGCAGAAAGCATAGAGCTGAAAAAGAATGAAGTTTTGATTATGAGCGGCCGGCTCGACCCTAATGTCTACATTGTAAAAAGTGGAGTGATGCGATACAGTTATATGAACGGAATACGAGAGGTTACTTTCGCTTTTGCATTGCCGGGTAGCGTAATGATTGCCATGCACTCTTATTACGCCCATCTCCCTGCCTTCTACCAAATCGAAGCCTGCTGCAAATCAACCGTATTTAAAGTTCCCCAAAGTCACTACGCCCATCTGGTCTCATCCTCACACGAATTTGCTCAATGGGCATTGAGATATGCACAAGGACAGCTTTTCTATCTCGAAAAGAAAGACTCTGTGATAAACGGCAATGCCAAAGAACGATTCATATCCCTGATTCATAAACGTCCTGAGATCATAGAAAAAGTGGCCTTGAAGCACATTGCCTCCTATTTGGGTATCACACAACCCTATCTCAGCCTGCTAAAAAAGCAATTAAAGAACATATAACGAAAGGCAAAACTCTACATCATACCGCCATACGAAATGTAGTGAAGCATCTGTTCTCCCTGTGATTAGGAAAACAGATGCTTCACTACATTCTGACTATACCTCAATAAAAAAGGCCTCGCAGAACCAGCCTCTCCAACAAACGTCAAACCCTATCCGTTACATACAATCTCCCCCTTACCGCAAACAGCAGACAGAACGGAAAAGAAAAATCCTGTACTAAACGAAGTTCAAAACTAAATAAAACTGTATTCAGTGCTTTTTTGTTAAAGCGAAAACAAAAAAAGCATAATTTAATATAGTATAAACTTTTTCTCACAAACACTTATTTCCTTTGCAAAAAGAAGTCTAAACACATATAAAATAAACAGAATATTAACTAAAACCTCAAAACGATGCACAAATACTTCAGCCTCATTGGTTCATCCAGTCCCCATCAAACACAATCAAGTATGATAATATTCCATTTCCGGTAAAATTCAAACATTTAAAATAGTAGAAATGAAAAGAGTAACTCTTTTATTCCTCTCCCTCGTAGCAATTATCAGCATGCAATCACTTTCTGCGCAGAACTTCAGCGTGAAAGGTAAGGTCATTTCCGAAGAAGGAAACGAACCGTTGATTGGTGTAGCTATTGTACAAGAGGGCAGCGGGAATGGCGTAATTACCGATATTGACGGGAATTACAACATTGAAATTAAAGGAGCTGAACAAGCTACCTTGACTTTCTCATATGTAGGTATGCAGCAACAGCAGCATACAGTAACAGCAAGCACTAAAACGCTGAACATCACACTGAAATCAGATGCGCAAGTAATGGATGAAGTAGTGGTAGTGGCTTACGGTGTGCGTAAGAAAGGTACTATTGCCGGCTCAGTATCTACGGTAAAATCCGAGAAGCTGGCAGATGTGCCTGCTCCCAGTTTTGACCAAGCGCTGCAAGGCCAGGCAACGGGATTGACCGTATTGTCCCAATCGGGAGAGCCCAGCGCTCCTGCCGTATTCTCCATTCGAGGAACCAACTCCATTAATTCCGGTACTACTCCGTTGTTCATCATGGATGGCATGCCTATCTCCAGTGGAGACTTTAACGCTATCAATCCGTCGGACATCGAATCCATTTCCGTACTGAAAGATGCTTCTTCCACCTCTATCTATGGCGCACGTGCAGCCAACGGTGTCATTGTTATCACAACCAAACGGGGAGCCCTAAGCAATCAACATGCAAAGGTTACTTTCCGTACCCAACTCGGCATCTCACAGCTGGCCCAAGAAAATTGGAACCTGATGAATACCGAAGAACGCATTGCTTACGAAAAAGAAGTGGGTCTGGACACCGGTAAAGATTACGACAAATTAAGACAAATCAACATAAACTGGTTTGACGAAGTGTTCAACAAATCTGCACTGCTACAGAACTATGAAGTACAAGTAAACGGAGCTACGGACAAAATACGCTATTACGTTTCCGGTAACTTTTACGATCAGGACGGCGTTGCCATTGAGTCCTACTTCAAGCGTTACAACGCCCGCGCCAATGTGGAAGCACAAGCCAAGAAATGGCTCAAGTTAGGAACCAACATCATGATGACCCATGAAAAAATACAGCAAGCTGACCAGGGCGCATACTCTACCGTAACTCCCATTTCGGCCGCACGTTTCATGTTGCCTTACTGGAATCCGTACAAAGAAGACGGTTCGCTGGCTTCGGTGAACGACGGTTCATGGAAAGGCCTCAACCAAAACCCACTGGAATGGATTATGAACAATCCATACAGCAGCAAGAAAAACAAACTCATCGGTAATATATTCTTTGAAGTAACTCCGATAGAGGGATTGAAAATACGTTCGCAAGCCGGCTTAAATTATACTGATATAGGAGATGAAACATTCAGCATGCCTTCCTACCGCCCCAATCAGGATCAGGGTAAGGCAGCTCGTTCCAACAGTCACGCCTATAACTTGTCTATCACCAATACTGCCGAATACCGTTTTAACCTGAATCACGTCCACGACTTCAATTTCCTGATCGGACAAGAAGGAATAGACTATCAGTCGGAAGGTTTCTCGGTGGCTACTGCAGGACAAAACAACGACAAGCTGGCAGACATAGCCACCGGAACACGTGCCACCTCTTGGGGAAACAGCAGTACGGCCTATTCTTACGTTTCGTTCTTCGGCCGCGGCGAATATAACTATGACAACCGCTACTACGCAGACTTCTCTCTGCGCACCGACGGTTCATCGCGCTTCGGTGTCAAAGGCCGGTGGGCTACCTTCTGGTCAGTGGGTTTGATGTGGAACCTGCTTAATGAGAAATTCATGAAAGGCTGTGAATGGCTGACCACTGCACAACTGGCAATTAGTACGGGAACATCCGGTAACTCCGAAATCCCCAATTACGACCACCTTGCTTTAGTAGGCGGTGGAGGCAACTATCTCGGCGATGCCGGTTTGGCACCTTTGACAAAAGGAAACGAAGAGCTGAAATGGGAGAAGTTGTGGACAACAAATATCGCAATCCACTTAGGTTTCTTCAATCGCATCAACTTAGACGCCGAGTTCTACAACAAGAAAACAACCAATATGCTTATGGCTGTACCTGTGGCCTATGCAGATGCCGGTTACGGTTCACGTTGGGACAATGTGGGCGGCATGATAAACCGCGGTGCGGAACTGAACTTGAGTGCCGACATCATCCGTACCAAAGACTTCACATGGAACATCAACACCAATGTTTCCTATAATAAGAATGAAATTACCGAACTCTATAACGGAGTGCAGGAATATGTAATGGCCACCACCGGCATGAAGCTGGCAGTAGGTCACTCTTACGGTGAGTTCTACCTGAACCGTTACGCAGGCGTCAATCCGGCAACGGGTGACCCTTTGTGGTATGACAAGAACGGAGAAGTAACTCCTGTAATGAACGAGTCCGACAAAGTGCTTGTAGGACACAGCTATATCGCCCCTTGGCAGGGCGGTTTCGGTACCGTCGTATCATGGAAAGGACTTTCGCTCGGCGCACAGTTCAGTTGGGTGGCCGACCGCTGGATGATAAACAACGACCGCTATTTCGAGGAAAACACAACCTTCGACAACTACAACCTCTCTCGCCGTATGCTCTACGACCGTTGGAAACAAGCCGGTGACGTTACCTCCATTCCACGCTATGGAGTAACGCCACAGTTTGATACGCACCTGTTAGAGAACGCATCTTTCCTGCGCCTGAAGAATTTGTCGCTCGGTTATACACTACCTGCGTCCCTACTTGAGCGCACAAAAGTTTTATCGTCTGCCCGCGTTTATGTGCAAGCGCAGAATCTCTTTACGTTTACTGATTTCTCCGGCATGGATCCGGAATCAAGTTCAAATGTGTATAAGGCGCAATATCCTATGACACGTCAGTTTACATTTGGTTTGGAATTCACATTTTAACGTTTAATTATTCAATAATGAAATCATTTACAAAAATAGGACTGGTGGCGATGCTTTCGCTCGTCTTTACCGGTTGTTTAGATAAATACCCGGATAACGCCATTCCCGACAAGGAAGCCATCCAGTCGGTATCCGATGCAAATCAGGCGGTTATCGGTATCTACGCCAGCTACAAAAGTTCTGCATTATACAGCGGATATCTGACTTTGCTCCCTGATATTCAAGCCGACTTAGTATATGCGGTAGAAGGCTTCAGCAACACCTACGGTGATATATGGAGATGGGACATCCTTGCCACCAACCGGGAAATAGAGGCAGTTTACAGCGCTCTTTATACCACAATAGGCCGGTGCAATTATTTCTTCGAAAGCATTGTCGATTTGGAAAACACACTCACAGACGACGAACAACTCGACAAGCTGCAAGATTTGAAAGGAGAAGCATACTTTGCACGTGCATTAGCCTACTCGGAACTCATCAAATGTTTCTGCAAAGCCTACGAACCCGCCACCGCCGAAAACGAATTGGGCGTAGCGCTGATTTCAAGCTACTACAACCCCGAACGTATGATCCGTTCTTCACTGAAAGACTCTTATGCTTTCGTCATTTCCGATTTGGAAAAGGCACTCGACCTGGTGACCCTCGATGAAACCAATAACTCTCCGTACATCACCAAGAGTACCGTAAAAGCATTGCTGGCACGTGTCTACCTCTACATGCAAGATTGGGAAAAAGCACGCGACTATGCCACCCAAGTCATTGAGGATGACTACTTACAACTGTCGAGTGCAAAAACGAAATACACCTCCAAGCTGACGCACTACCAATATATGTGGAAGTACGACAGTGCATCCGAGATTATCTGGAAGGTAGGTTTCAATACCACTTCCTACGGCGGCGCACTGGGGCGTGTATTCCTGAATTACGACAACATCTCCTATAAACCGGACTATGTACCCGCCAGTTGGGCGTTGAACCTATATGATCAGAACGACTTGCGTTCCGAAAGCTTCTTTGCACAAAAGACTACAGGATATGCACATGGTCTCACATGGCCTCTGCTCGTCAAATATCATGGCAATGAAGATTTCATCAAGCTGAATATCTATCATGTAAACATGCCGAAAGTATTCCGTCTCTCCGAGCAATACCTCATCAGAGCCGAAGCCTATTGCCACCTGAAAGAGTACACCAAAGCGGGGAAAGACATAACAACCTTGCGTTCGGCACGTTATAAGACCTACGGCACCACCGCCATAGGTGAAGATAATTGGCTGGAAACCATTTCCGAAGAACGGGTACGAGAACTCTTTATGGAAGGTTTCCGCCTGCACGACCTCAAACGCTGGCATAAAGGCTTCGAACGCGAACCGCAATCCAACACCGTAGAGGCGGCCAACTCGTTGAAGATAGAAGCCGACCATCCGCTCTTTGTATGGCCCATCCCACAACATGAGCTTGATGCACCAGGTTCAGAATTGCAACCTAATGATAGTAATAACTAATTTTTGATGCGTGTTATAATGAAACATCTATCTATATATAATGTATTAATTGCCACCGCCCTGCTTTCCCTTGCCTTGCTGGCGGCGTGCAGCAGCGAAGAGCAGACCTATGACGGCCCGTCCTACGTAATGTTTACCGATTCGCTGAATGTCTGTCCTGTATTCCAGGAGAACAATGACTACAAAGTGGCGCTTTCGGCAACGAAAAGTGTCCCTTACGACCGGAAATTCGGTATTGAAATCCTCCAAACAGAAAGTAATGCCATTGAAGGCTATCACTATTCCATCAAGTCGAACACCGTAACAATTCCTGCCGGAGAACTGGCTACATCCGTCGAAATCAACGGTATCTATGAAAACATAGCAGACGACGATTCACTGAACATCCGCATGCGTATTGTATCACTCGAAGATGTGGAATGGCCTTACTATGGAGTGACCGCCAATGTTCGTCTGCAAAAAATGTGCCCGTTCGACATCAACAACTTCACGCGTTATGCCGTAGTGCAGTCCTCTTTCCTCAGCGAATTCAAACCATATAGCACCAACAAGCGTCTGATTATGACCGACCGGGTAGAAGGCGAAGACAACAGCATAATGCTTCACGACTTCCTGTGCGACGGCTACGATGTGAAAGTAACGCTGGATCATAGTGACCCGATGGTTCCCTCGGCCAGTGTACATACCGGAGATATTATCGGTACCACACAAGAATTCCTCGGCAGCTTGTACAATGACAACATGCTGCGCATCACAGATTATACGGCAGTCCCCTCAACCATTTTCCCCTGCCGCGACACAGTTGTACTCTACTCCATGGTCTATGTAAAAGATGTAGGCCTTTTGGGTGCTTATGTCACTGTGATTCGCTGGATCAGCGACGCTGAGGCAGAAGATATTTTGCATAGTGGATTTTAAACCAGTCAGATGATGAATATGAAAAAATTAGAATATATACTTTTAGGCCTATTAGTGGGCTTCGCAATGGGAGCTTGCTCATCCGATGATGAGAATGCGGGTGTCGTTGACCCCGTTTTCCCGGAAAGCCAATCCTACGAAATCATACCTGATCAGGTATGCGAAATCAGCTTTGAAGCTTCCACAGAATGGAGAGTGACTACTGACAAACAGTGGCTGAAGTTTATAGATGAAACAGGTAAATTTCAGTCGCTCACAGGAAAAGCCGGAAAACAAACGGTAAAAGTAACCGCAACGAACGGTGCTCTTGGATTTACAGATGACAAAGCGCAAGTGAAGCTGACTATGGGCGGCAAAACACAAACAATTGCCGAGATGAATCGTGCTGCAAAAGAACGTGTAGCGAAGATGTACACTGTAAAAGGATCTGACATTATCGAGATTAATGAATTTGTCGATAAAACATTCAACCGTACGGAACAAATTGGCTTTGAAGCCAATTTCGACTGGAAGATTGATATGGCTTCTTTACCCGGCTGGATTCTCAGCGAAGGCGCAGAAAGCAGTCTCATCGAGAATTTATGTGGAGAAGCCGGTCAAACCATCAGTCACAACAGAATGGGCAGTATAGACATAAAATTAGAAGAACGCTATAAAGATCTTAGCGGATATATCACCATTCGTGACATTGAAAGCGATTACACATGCCAATTTCCGGTAAGCGCTCCGGGTATAGAAGCCGGACAGATAATGTGGATAGGGCAAGTTGTAAATTTACGCAGAGGAATTACTTGGAATGATAAAGGGAAAAAACTCATTCTGGATCCAGGAAGCGGAGACGTCATTTCCGTTACAGATGAATTGGCAGCATGCCACGTTGTGATTCGTGACAACGACTTCGAGTATCGATTTATGGAATGGGACCCTATCGAAAGGACAGCAAAAGAAATACCGGCTGAAGATATCTGGGTGGAAGTAGAAAAAGAGGGAGGAGTATTAACCTTAAAAGCAAAAGAGAACACTAACATAGATGTACGTAAGATGGTTCTGTTCCTTGTCCCTAAAAATACGGAAGTAGACTATGATTCACATTTCACTAAATATAACGGTACCTTCAATTTCAATACAAAAGGTTATGGAATAGAATTAAACCAATACGGTGCCATTACATTCAAGGTATGGAAACAAATCAATTCCATGAAATATGAATATATGGCAGAGGCGACCAAGGCAGCAAATGCAGAGGCGATTGCAGAAAATTTAGGTTTGGAAAATGCTGATAATATTTTTGAATACTCTTTTACCAAAGAACAGTGGGATATGTCCGAAAGACTTCACATTACACCGCTTGGGATGATTTCATGGCATGGAAAATTTGAATTGTTCGATGAGAATTACAAATCTTTAGGAACGAGTGCTATAAAATGGGCGGCATCTTGTGGCAACGGTAATGTATATGACGAAGCCTACAAAGCTTATCCATCCATTAAATTTGAGAATCGTATCCCCTTTGACAATATCACTGACGATTGCCTGTACATCGTAATCCGCGACAATAACGACAAAGATTTAGGAACCTTTGTTATCCGCAAAAACAATGAAGCCACTATAAAATAAACGCTGCTATATGAGAATTACAAATATTTTAATCAAACTGGTAGGAGCCTTGGCACTCTTGGCTCTCACTTTCAGTTGTACGGACGATACGTATGACGCTCCGGCAGAAGGCTATGGATTCGTACAATTCAAGCTGGTGAAGAATGGTGGATTAACGGCCGACAAAGAAATAACTTCACGTGCCGCCAATGCCGACATTCTCGATTCACTGGCAGATGCAAAAAAGATCAAAATAACCCTGAAGTCGGCCTACGACGTAATAGAGCAAACACTCGCACTCTCGGCAACCAACGGTTCAGATACTGAAATGGGACTGTGGAGCGAGAAATGCCAACTGTTGGCAGACCATTACAACATTGCAGGCTACGAACTGCTCGACAATCTGGGTAACACTCTGCTTACTTATGACGTAGAATCAGAAAAAACATTCGAAGTGGTTTCAGGCGGCATGGTAGTGGAAACAATCAATGTCAACGTCCGCCCACGCGGAACAGTCAAATTTCAACTTGTGAAAGACTTTTCAGCAATCACACGTACTGCTGAAGCCTACCGTATGGATAAGGTAGCCAAAGCAAATATCACTGTGAAGCACAAACAGACCGGTGAATTAATCACTTTCGAAAATATGCGCACCAATATAGAGTATTACTATGAAAGCGAGAGTGAAAAAACCTATCACAGCAAGTTGGTGTGCGATACAATTCTTGCTCTGAAAGCAGGCGATTACATCGCCACTTCTTTCATTGTTAAAGACCAAAAAGACCAAATTCTGGAAGCAGCCAAGGTAACTGCCCCCAACGGTTTTTCCATAGCAGACAACAAAGAGACCGTTGCCGATGTGCCTATCACCATGCAGGAAACAGCCCCCAGTATTCACGACGGCATTATCCTGAAGAAAATATGGGAAGCGCTCGACGGTCCTAACTGGAGCTTCCGCGGTGTTGTTTTCAATAAAGGCTGTAACTGGGAATTTGACCGGGACATCGATTTATGGATTGCACAACCCGGTGTCATGGTGTTGGACGACGGTCACGTAGCTTCTATCTCTTTGGGAGGATTCGGTGCACGCGGTCATATGCCCGAAGAATTGGGAGAACTGAGTGAACTGCGCAGCCTGATTCTCGGTTCACACAACGATGCCATCAACTCCTCTCCTATCAATAAAATAGACGATCCGGACGAACTGATAGCTGCCCAACGCGCCGACTTCAAGCAAATGACTTTGGACTGCAGTCTGGCAGAAATGGCTCCCGAAATGTGGAATGTCCTGCCTGATAAGTTAAACGAGCACATCAAGGACTTTAACAATTGCGGTAACCGTTCCGCGACCGGATTGAATATGTATGCCAACAACCCCAACAATTTCTATACTGCCATCTACTCATTACCGGCAAGTATCGGCAAATTAAAGAAACTGACAAGTCTCTTCATCGCCAACAGCCCGATAGCCTCTCTGCCCGATGAGTTGTCCCAGCTGGAAAACTGTACGGATGTAGAAATATACAACTGCCCCAACCTGAAGGAAATTCCTAAAGGCTTTATGAACATGCCCAAGTTACAAATGGTCTATTTCGTCAACAACAACGGTATCACAAGCGATAAGCTCTATGAAGGAATGGTAGAGTGGACAAAGAGCGCGTCCAAAGAAAGCTTACAGGGATTGTACTTCATGAACAACAACCTGAAGAGAGTACCCGACCTGAGGCCCATGAAGAAGTTAGGCTTCCTCGATATGCAGAACAATCAGATTGAAGAATTTGAAGCACCATTCGGCAAAGACCATAACCTGGGAACACTAAACTTAAGCAACAACCACCTGAAAGCTCTTCCACGCGATGACCAAGGATATTTTGCCGGATTTGAAGCGGTAGAGACATGGTCATTTGCCGGCAATGAATTTACGGAGTTCCCGGATATATTCGATGCAGACTCTCCTTTCTTGATAGGTACCATTAACTTCTCACAGAACAAAATTACTTCGTTTGAAAAACGAGGCGGTGACAAGTTCCATGGTCTTAATGTAGAGATTCTGAATCTGTCGTTCAATCCATTAGGCAGCTTCCCCGAATGTATCTATGAATCCGGAACCAAAGTCAATTACCTGGTGCTGCGTGCCTGCAATATCCGGGAATTTCCAGAAGAGGCATTGGAGGGAGACTATGTTTTCTACACAATGGCACTCGACCTGGCAGCGAACAGAATCAAAACATTGCCGAAGAACTTCAACGCCCTCAAGTTCCCCTATATGAGTGGACTGGATTTAACGGGCAATGCCTTCGATGGATTTGCCTATCGCGCACTGGATCTTCCCAATCTGAAGCAGTTTATCTTCCGCGGTCAGCGTGATGACAACGGATACCGCTGCATGAAAGAATGGCCTACCGCTGTTTATGCACACCAAGGGCTGAGAGTGCTTTACTTGGGGTCGAACGACATCCGCAGAGTAGTTGATTACACCCTGGATAAAATACGTTTCGGTGTCGAGTTGACAGATAATCCGAATATTTCGATAGACCTGACTACAGCCTGTCCATACATAACAGCCGGTTTGGCAAGTTTCCTGTTTGATCCTGGACAAGACGTACGCGGCTGCGATGCAGTAGTTCCTAAATACTGATAACTTAATAGATACAGATATATGAAAGCAAAATATATTCTTAGCATAATGGCACTTCTGATAGGTGCCTCCTGTTCGGATGACAATGAGAATACACCCGGGTTTACTTTGGACGAGAAAGAGATCCAAATGGAAGCCGTAGGCGGAACGCGTGAAGTACGCGTCTCAGTACCGGGCAACTGGACAGCCACCCCCAGCGAATCATGGGTACAGGTTTCGCCCACCAACGGCAAAAGTTCGGAGATTTGTGTCATCAAAGTAGATACCACTATATTGGCCAACAAACAACGCGAAGCCATAATAAACTTCAAGACCCGTAACGATGCCGAAACACGTTCTCTTAAAATCGTACAAGCCGGGTTTGACAAGGCTTTAACCCTTTCTACCACCTCTGTTGAATTGGAGAACTACGCCGATTATGGTAAACGCTATTTTGATGTAGAGGTCACTTCCAATGTAGACTTCAAAGTGGACATACCACAGGATGCAGCCACTTGGCTTTCTTACGATAAATATAAATTTACGCTTGACTGTGGCGCCCGCCCCCGCAAAACCACTATCCGTTTCAATTGGGAAGGAAATACGGATGCTACAAATCGAGAAGCCAAAATCAACTTCCTCGTAGCAGAAGGCAATGAAGACATGATGAAGCATGATGCACTACTCATCAGTCAGGAGCGTGCACCCGAAATAACCCCTACACGCGAAGGTGACTCATTGGCTTTAGTCATCATTGAACGCAAGCTGAACGTAGCTGTCAAGTGGGATAAAAATGAGTCCTTAATGAATTGGCCACAGGTAAAATTGTGGGAAGAGCAGGACAAGGGGTGTACTCCGGAGAATCTCGGACGTGTACGCGCGGTTGAATTCAGCCAATTTATTACTAAAGAAGGTATTCCCGATGAAATACGTTATCTTACAGAGCTCGAAACTTTAAGTTTCTTCTCCAATGGTAACAAGTTCATGTATTCATTCGATACGGGAACCGCCATTACCCAACTGACGAAACTCAAGAACCTGCGCATCTATTCATTCGGACTTACCACATTGCCACCCGAATTTGTGAATCTGAAGAATTTAGTGACGCTGGACTTGAGTAGCAACAATTTCCAGGAAGTACCTGCCATTCTTACTCCAGAGAACTTCCCGAACCTGAGACACCTGTCACTGGCAACCAACCGTCGCAGTCATGAGATAGATTTGACAGGTACAAACAAATATCCCAAAGAAGAATGGGGAGGATTGTATGGTTCAAACAATAATAATAACTCTAATCTATCCAATCCGATGTTGGAAAGACTCTTCAAATGGGAAAACCTGGAATCACTGGTGCTTTCCAATAATATTATCAAAGGGACATTGCCTAAAATGGCTTACGGCGTACCCAAATATACAAAAGAGGAAGTGGAAGCAAACGATACACTGAAAACCGCCGCAAGTGTATTGGTAGGCAAACCCAAAGTATTGCCCCATTGCAAGGATTTACGTATCGGCTTAAACTACCTGCATGGAGACCTTCCCGATTGGCTCTTACACCACCCCTACCTAATGTTCTGGTCACCTGAAATCAGTATATTCAATCAGAACAGAGGCAAAGATGACCAAGGGATAATGCCTGGATTCAGTAATGTTCCAACATCATTTGAATATTTCTACGAGCTTTATCCGATATTGAAGCCTAAATATTAAAACCAATGAAACAACAGAATTTTATGAAACTAAAGAATCTCATCATATTGGTAGGTGCCATACTCCTCTTCGGAGCATGTACGGACACTTATTCGCCGGTGGAGATACCGACAGCCCCGGAAACTCCCAAAAGCGCAGTTATCGTAAATACGCCCGACGAGGCCATTAGCGGAGAATTGATGATTAAATTCCGTCCGGAAGTGACAGAATTATTGAACAGAGCATTGACAAGAAGCACCAATGCTTATGGAACTGCCACCCGTTCGGGTATTCCTGATATGGACCGCGCCTTGGAAATTATCGGTTCTTACAACATAGAACGTATTTTCCCTGTCAACCGCCAGGAAGAGTTAACCTGTAAGGCGGGACTCAACCTATGGTATATTGTCCGCTTTGACGAAAAAACGGACGTACGCAAGGCCGCCGAAGAGTTGGCCCAAGTAGGAGAAATTGCAAAAATTCAATACAACCGCGAACTGAAACGTCGTGATGACCAACGTCCTGCCGTAATAGTTCCTCCAACTGATGCTGCTACACGTATGATGCAAAAAGCCTCCATATTCAACGATCCGGGACTCAGCAAACAATGGCACTACATCAATGACGGCGATCAAACATTAGTTCCTAACTCCAAGCAAGGCGCTGACGTTAATTGTGCCGAAGCCTGGAAAAAATGTACGGGTGACCCATCAATCATCGTTGCCGTAATGGACGAAGGTGTAATGTGGGCACATCCCGACTTGCAAGCCAATATGTGGATAAACGAGGACGAAATCTATAAATCGGACAAAGACAACGACGGCAACGGATACAAGGGCGATGTCTACGGATACAATTTTGCACAGCAGACTCCTACCATAGACTGGTCGTCCGAGGGTGATACAGGACATGGCACTCACGTAGCCGGTACCATTGCAGCCGTAAACAACAACGGCGAAGGTGTATGCGGTATTGCCGGAGGTTCCGGCAATGGTGACGGTGTAAAGATCATGTCTATCCAAATCTTCTCAGGAAACTATGGCACCAGCCCATATAGCGAAGCGCAAGGCATCAAATATGCCGCCGACAACGGGGCGGTTATCCTGCAATGCAGTTGGGGTTACAACTCCGCACTGGCTGATGCCGCCACTTCGATGCGTGGTTTTGCCACCGATGAAGAATGGGCACAAAATTGCCCGCTGGAAAAGGAAGCTATGGATTACTTTATTCACAATGCGGGTTCGCCGAATGGCACCATAGAAGGCGGCTTGATAATCTTTGCATCCGGCAACGAATATGCTGCAGCAGCAGGATATCCCGGTGCTTATGGTGATTTTATCAGTGTGGCAGCCATGGATGCAAGTTTCATGCCTTCTTCCTACACCAACTATGGTCGGGGAGTAGACATCACAGCACCGGGCGGCGACTCCGACTACCATAAAAGCGTACAAGGTAGCGTTTACTCCACTATGCCTCCCCTGCTGAGCGACGGTGTAGGATACGGATACATGGACGGAACTTCCATGGCCTGTCCGCACGTTTCAGGTGTAGCAGCCTTAGGATTGTCGTATGCTGCCAAACTGCACAAGCACTTCACTGCCAAACAATTCAAAGAGTTAATCCTGCAATCTACGCGAGACCTTTCTCCTTATATGTCGGGCAGTAAGCTCTACTATAAATATTATGCACTGGCAGGGGAATCCACACCGGTTTTAATGGAGATGAACAAATACTATCAGGGACAAATGGGTAGCGGACTTATTGACGCCAACAAACTGCTCACGCTGGTCGAAGGAAACGGCGTAAAACAGGAACTCCCCAACATCTATCTTGCAACCGGAGAAAAAAACAGACAGACCTTGGAACCGGCACGTTTTTTTGACGGAGGTGAGAGCATGACTTTCACAGTAGAGTCGGCCAACCCAGAAATTGCGACAGTTGCCATCGAAGGAAACAAGATAATTATAAGAGGTACTGCCATCGGCAGCACCTCTTATACGGTAACAGCTTCCAACGGCGAAAAACAAACCGCCGACATCACTGTGCGACGTAAAGCCAATGACAACGGCTGGCTGTAATACAAAAAAACAGAAATATGAAATGCTTGTACAACCTCTATTGCTTATGCCTTTTCTGCACGCTGTATCCCTGGAAGATACAAGCGCAGGAAGGCATTTCCCGTCGTGCTTTAGAAGAGTTGGCAGAACCGGAGCCCTTACAGCAATCAGCCTTGTTCTTCAATATCACAGAAGCGCAATTTCCGAAGATACCTGAAGAGCATGAACCGGTCACTGTGGAATACGGCTACGTCAACCGAAGTGATAAGCCGCTTACCATAAATAAAGTGACAGCTTCCTGCGGTTGTATTGCTGTAAATTATGACAAGCTGCCTATTCCTGCCGGCGGAAAAGGTACAATCAAAGTTTCTTTCAAGCCCAAAGGTTATTCCGGACCTATCTACCGTCAGGTACTCGTCTATACGTCCCTGTCGGCCGATCGTCCCACCGTAAGGCTCACCTTGACCGGCGAAGTGATTGCCTCCACCGATGCATGGCGCGGCTATCCGCACAAGTTAGGAGCGCTGCGCACCCGGCAGAGAACTGTCTCTTTCGGCGTAACAGACCGTTCGGCAAAGTTAGCGGAAGTTATAGCTTGCGGCAACAGCGGTAAAGTTCCCTTATCTTTGTCGGCAGCAGGTCTGCCTCCCTACCTGACGTTCCGTACCAGTCATCCGGTAATTGAAGCAGGCAAAGAAGCGGATTTGATATTTCTGTTTGACGGTTCCAAACTCCCGGTAGAAGAAAAAGGCACAATAACCCTGCCCGTAGTACTGACAGGATTGGAAGGCGCTCCGGAACAACGGACCATTACACTGGTCATTAAGTTAGATTAATATTTATACAAATAATTCGATAAAATGAAAAATATACTTGTTTACTTGATGCTTGCGGCTACATTCCTGTTGTCAGCTTGCGATAAAGACGAAAAGATGTTAGAACCATCGTATCTTCCCGTCACCTATGCCAACATTGCAGGTACTTGGCAACTTGCGGAATGGAATGGAGTTGAAATGAGCGAAGGACGTTACTGCTATTTGGTTATCAAACGCAAAGCCGATGAAGAAACCGGAAAACGCGCTTTGGAAATTTATACAAACATAGACAGCGACAAATCTCATCTGCTGACATCTACGTATGAACTGGAAGAAAACGAGGACTTAGGTTCGATTATCAGCGGCATCTACGACCACGCTGCCGGCTTCTGGAATAACTCTTACCTGATTAGCGAGCTCGAAGCTGACCGTATGGTATGGACTGTTTTAGAGGATGCCGAAGATGTATCCGTCTATGTGCGATGCGAAAAAGTTCCTGAAGACATAATGAACGGGACACGTGCCATAAAATAATTCTCTCAACTATTATACTCTGAAAAGGAACTCCCCGGGTATCTCCTATCCAAAATAGGAATATCCGGGGAGTATTTGTTTAACAACCTCAATCAACAAGTCATTTCGTAGCCTCGAGGGGAATCGAACCCCTATCTAAAGTTTAGGAAACTTCTATTCTATCCGTTGAACTACAAGGCCTTTATGCATACTTTCTGTATATAACAATAGAATGCGGGTACAAAGATAGTGTATTCTGCCGATTTTCCGAAAAAAGTTTTGTTAATCCGATTAACTTTACGAAATTTGTCCGTCAACAAAATGATAATATCACATTTTTTAATGTAACATATAGTAATTCGTAAGTTATGGCAAATGACATGATGGTCAAAGAACTGGAGCAAGTGGTAGTCCGCTTCTCCGGAGACTCCGGCGACGGTATGCAGCTCGCCGGCAACATCTTTTCAACAGTTTCGGCTACGGTAGGTAATGACATCAGCACATTCCCTGACTATCCGGCAGACATCCGCGCACCGCAAGGTTCGCTGACAGGCGTATCCGGTTTTCAGGTGCACATCGGTGCAAAGAAAGTCTATACCCCCGGTGACAAATGCGATGTGCTGGTAGCTATGAACGCTGCAGCATTGAAAACGCAATATAAGTTTGCCAAATCTACCGCATGTATCATCATTGATACAGATGCATTCCAAAAGTCGGATTTGGAAAAGGCGGCTTTCAAGACAGACGATCCCATTGAAGAAATGGGAATCAAGCAGGATGTCATTGCCGCTCCTATCTCCAAAATGGTAAAAGACTGCCTTGCCGACACTGGTATGGACAACAAATCCATGCTGAAATGCCGCAATATGTTCGCAGTGGGGTTGGTGTGTTGGCTGTTCAACCGCGACTTGAAAATAGCCGAAGACTTCATACGCGAGAAATTTGCCAAGAAACCCGAAATTGCAGAAGCCAATATCAAGGTTATCCGCGCCGGATACGACTACGGACATAACACCCATGCATCCGTTGCACATACTTATAAGATTGAAAGTAAAGTAAAAACGCCCGGACGCTATATGGACATCACCGGCAACAAAGCCACAGCTTACGGTTTCATTGCCGCTGCCGAAAAAGCGGGTCTGAAACTTTATCTGGGTTCCTATCCCATTACTCCGGCAACCGATGTATTGCATGAGTTGTCTAAGCATAAGTCACTGGGAGTAATGACTGTACAATGCGAAGACGAGATTTCCGGCTGCGCATCTGCCCTCGGTGCATCCTTTGCTGGGGCATTGGCTGTCACTTCCACCTCCGGACCGGGTGTCTGTCTGAAATCGGAAGCGATGAATCTGGCTGTTATTATGGAGTTACCACTTGTTGTGCTTGATGTACAGCGCGGTGGTCCTGCAACAGGTCTGCCCACCAAGTCCGAACAAACCGACCTTCTGCAAGTACTTTTCGGACGCAATGGCGAAAGCCCCATGCCCGTACTTGCCGCTACCTCACCGACAGACTGCTTTGAATGTGCCTATATGGCATCCAAAATAGCTTTGGAGCATATGACTCCCGTTGTATTGCTTACAGATGCTTTCGTAGCCAACGGTTCAGCTGCCTGGAAACTGCCCAAGCTTGCCGATTATCCCGCTATCGTTCCACCTTATGTACGTCCCGACATGCAGGGTACATGGACTCCCTACCAGCGTGACGAAAAGACCGGCAGCCGCTATTGGGCTATCCCCGGAACAGAAGGTTTCACTCACGTCCTCGGTGGTCTGGAGAAAGATAACAAGACAGGAGCCATCTCTACCGACCCCGAAAACCACGATTTGATGACCCGACTACGCGCCGAAAAGATTGCCAAAATTGAAGTTCCCGATGTGGAAGTGGAAGGCGACAAAGACGACGCCGACCTGCTGATCGTTGGTTTCGGCGGTACTTACGGACATCTGCACGCGGCTATGGACGAACTTCGCGCAGCTGGCAACAAAGTGGCTCTCGCCCACTTCAAATTCATCAACCCGTTGCCCAAGAATACGGAAGAAGTGATGAAACGCTACAAGAAAGTAGTGGTGGCAGAGCAGAACATGGGACAGTTTGCCGGATACCTGCGTATGAAAATAGATGGTTTCGTTCCCTACCAGTTCAATCAGGTAAAAGGTCAGCCTTTCCTGGTAAATGAGTTAGTACAAGCATTTGAGGAGATTATCAAAAACTAAAAACGAAAAGAACTATGTGCGAATATACAGCAAAAGACTTCAAGAAAGGGCAACCCCGTTGGTGTCCGGGTTGCGGCGACCACTTTTTCCTCGCATCTCTGCATAAGGCAATGGCCGAAATTGGCGTTCCACCGCACCAAACAGCAGTAATCTCAGGTATAGGTTGCTCCAGCCGTCTACCCCACTATATGAATACGTATGGCATGAATACCATTCATGGACGAGCTGCAGCCATTGCCACAGGTTGCAAGGTTACCAATCCGGAGCTCGCCGTATGGCAAGTGAGTGGAGACGGTGACGGACTTGCCATTGGCGGTAATCACTTTATCCATGCCAACCGCCGTAACATCAACCTGAATATGATTCTGCTAAACAACCGCATCTACGGTTTGACGAAAGGACAATACTCCCCAACATCTCCTCGCGGCTTCGTCAGCAAGTCATCCCCTTACGGCACGGTAGAGGATCCGTTCCAGCCGGCAGAGCTTTGCTTCGGTGCACGAGGACACTTTTTTGCGCGTGCAGTAGCGACAGATGCAGCCGGAACAATAGAGATTCTGAAAGCAGCCTACAACCATAAAGGCGCCAGTGTCTGCGAAATTCTCCAAAATTGTGTAATCTTTAATAACGGAACACACGATTCCGTTGCCAAAAAAGAAGACCGGGCCAAGAACGCTATCTACTTAGAGCATGGCAAGCCTATGCTTTTCGGCGAGAACAACGAATATGGACTAATGCAAGAAGGTTTCGGCCTGAAAGTGGTGAAACTCGGTGAAAACGGTATTACTGAAAAGGACATCCTTATCCACGATGCTCATTGCGAAGATAATACCTTGCAACTGAAACTTGCCCTAATGGAAGGTCCTGATTTTCCGATAGCCCTCGGCGTAATCCGCGATGTGGAAGCCCCTACCTACGACGATGCCGTACATACACAGATCGAAGAGGTATCCGCCAAAAAGAAGTATCATAATTTCGAGGAATTACTGATGACAAATGACACCTGGGAAGTGAAATAGCCTTTCCCGATACAAGTTTTCAACCTATATTCATTCCCCTTTCATCTTTCATATCCCCTTATAAACAAGGGAATATGAAAGATGAAAGGGGATTTTTTATGCCTTACACGAAACTCAGGAACTGAAGAAACATAGCTGTGGAATGACGGCGCATCCTGTGGATTTTCTCCACAACATTCCACACCATGCATACACATATTATAAGTATTTATAAAAAAATAAACATCTGAATATCACATACATAAACTATCAAAAAAACGCCCCATACCATTTTGGCATACCGCTTGTCCCATAATATCAGCAAAAAATCCAACGGATTTTAATTATACAAGCAATAATTTGTGGAAATATGAAGTCTATCAAAAAAAAATGGAGCTGTGCTTCACATTGCAAGCTACATTTTCAAAAGGTATTAGGTATTATGATTGTAGCATTGGCATTCCTATTGACCGGAAATGCCAATGCACAGGAAAGCAAGACAATTAAAGGTGTTGTAAGAGATGCGACAGGTGAGCCGCTTATCGGCGCCAGTGTCATAGAGAAAGGCACTAACAACGGCGTCATTACGGATGTGGAGGGGAGTTTTATACTGACAGTCCCCACCGACGCAACATTATCCATTGCCTATATGGGCTATGCCACCCGCGAAATCAGATTGGCAAAACGAAAAAAACAAGGTGATCTGAAAGTGACGTTGAGAGAAGACTCGCAACAGCTGAAAGAAGTAGTTGTTACAGCCATGGGCATCAAGAAAGACACCAAACGATTAGGCTATGCCGTCAGCACCATCGAATCGGATGAAATAGTAAAGGCCGGAGCAACCAACTTCGCATCCGCCATGTACGGCAAAGCGCCGGGTATCCGCATTACACAGACACAAGGAGGTGCTGCCGGCGCAGTATCTATCAATGTACGCGGACTGACATCTATTACAGGCAACAATCAACCGCTCATCATTCTGGACGGCGTACCTATCCGTAACGGCGGAACGGGCAAGAGCACCGATTTCGCTGAATTCGGTAACGACGGACAGATACGTTCCAATGGTTTGGTAGACATTAATCCAGAGGACATCGAAAGCGTGAGCGTGTTGAAGGGAGCTTCAGCTACGGCGCTCTACGGTTCAGAAGCTGCAAACGGTGCAGTAGTCATCACCAGTAAACGCGCCAAAAGCGGTAAGCTGACAGTGGATTTCACAGCACAGGTAACCGCCAATCTGCCCGCCTACCTGCCGAAAGTGCAGACCGTATACGGTCCGGGACGTTACAACACAGAATATAGCGATTACGAGAAGCAGACAGGCGGTTTCTACCAGCGTACAATGAATGGTGAAAGTTACAAAAGCTTGTATAGCACAACCATGTCCTTCGGCCCGAAATATGACGGAAGCGACGTGTTATATTGGGACGGTAAGGTTCGCCCCTATCTTCCGACTACGGACAATCCCTGGAAAGAATTGTTCCGTACAGGGTGGAATCAAACGTACAACCTCGCCATTTCGCAAGGTACGGAGACGAGCAGTAACCGCTTCTCATATACCTTTATGGACGAGATGCCCAATTCACTGACCGGCAGTTTTACAAAGCACAACTTCAAATTGACCGGTTCCTACAAGCTGGCAAAACCGCTGACATTGGAATACTCACTGAACTATATCATACAAGACGTAAAAAACCGTCCTCAAACATCATTGAACCTATATGGCAGTTTCAGCAATATGTTCTCTTCTTTCATGGATATTCCTTATTTGAAACAGAGCTATGTCACCAGCCTGGGCTATCGCAACACCTATGCCGTAGGTGGTGACGCCACACTCACTCCGGACGAGGCATGGGCATACAATCCGGGATATTTGAATGGCGTATCGAATATGCTTTGGAACATGTACCATCATCACAGCAAGGAAACGGAGAACCGCCTCATCGGTATGGTACGCCCCACCTGGCAGATTACCAATTGGTTGAGTCTCCGCGCCCAACTTGCCACAGATATAACAGACACCAAGCAGACATTGGAATATGAAACAGAACGCCCTAACTCACTATACGACCCCAGCGGCAGTTTCCAAAGCATCAACCGCCGTTACGACATCGTATACGGTGATGTAATGTTGAATTTCAACTACAATATCCGCCGCTTCGACATTGCCGCTACGCTGGGCTGGACAGGACGTTACGAAAACATGAATAACATGCGCGTTTCCACCAACGGCGGTCTGGTTACGGAAAACTGGTTTGACCTCAACGCCAGCCGTTACACCGCCAGCAGCACACTGCAACGTATGGAACTGTTGAAGACAGGCTACATGGGTACACTGAGTCTGGGCTGGGACAACTACCTATTCCTCGAACTGACCGGACGACAAGAGCGTTCCTCCACACTGAAAGACAAAAGTTTCTTCTATCCTTCCGCCAACCTTAGTTTCCTGTTCTCGAACGCTTTCCGCATGCCGGCATGGTGGAATCATGGCAAGCTCCGCCTTTCATACGGAATCGTGGGTAACGCACCGGAAACCTATGCCGCCAATATCATCTACGAGCAAGGCTCGGACAACGGCTTCACATGGAACTATGTGCCTTCTTCATGGGGCAATGCCAACATCCGCCCTGAAAAAAAGTACGAATACGAAATCGGTCTTGAAAGCAAGTTCCTCAATAACCGCCTGGGCTTTGACGTGTCATACTACAACAACCGGGTGAAAGACCAGATACTGTCCACTCCACAGCCTTCATCCTCGGGTGTGAAGTATGTGCTGATGAATGTGGGAGAAGTAGCCAATGAAGGTTGGGACATCTCCGTCAGCGCCACTCCTGTACTGACCAAAAACTTCCGCTGGGACTTGACAGCCAACTACGGCATCTATCGCAACAAGGTTGTGAAACTTGCCGAAGGCGTGCCATACCTCGAAATATCCAACATCGGCGGAGGAGGTGCCAAGATACAAGCCGTAGAAGGCCGCCCAATGGGTGATATCTATGTACAGATGCCTCAAATGAACGAAAACGGCGATTATCTTGTATCGGACAAAGGACTTTACCTGAACCAGACAGATCTGCAAAGAGTGGGTAATATCAATCCTGACGGCGTAGGCGGTTTGTTCAGTTCATTCTCATATAAGAATATATTCCTGGATTTCAGCATCGACTTCCGCATAGGAGGCGATGTAATCAATGAAATGTACCAGTACTCCACCGCATCGGGTTTGACACCGGAATCCTTGCAATACCGCGATACAGAGCATGGAGGCTTGTCTTATTACTATCCGGGAAACAACAATGCCAGCGGCACACCTGTACAGGTGGATCCTTCATCAGGCGTCGGTCCGAACGGAGAGATTATTTATCATGACGGCATTATTCTGCCGGGTGTGGTGGCTTCTACGGGTGAAAAAAACACACGCATCATCCCCGCCGGCTACTACTACAACCAAACTTATAATTGGGGTACCCAGTCTGAACAACTCACATACCGCCACTCAGTATTCGACAATACGTATGTCAAACTGCGCGAACTGACTATCGGCTACCAGTTCCCGGAGAAGCTGACAGCCAAATTGGGAATGACCCGACTGAGCGTTTCCATATTCGGACGTAACTTGTTCTATTTCTACAAGGCACTGAAGAATTATGATGCAGAATCTTCCGTAGGAACATCCTGGGCAAGCCAGGCAGTAGTGGGCGGCTCTACTACTGCGACACGTAACTTCGGTGTTTCGTTGCGGGCGAGCTTTTAGGAAATAAAGGATAGAGAATTGAAGAATAAAAATTGAAAGTTAATGAAAATAGATATGAAAAAGATGAATATAGGGGCTTTCGTAGTATCGGGAGGGTTGTTATTGGCAGCTTCCGGCTGTACGGAGTCCGACTTTGACAGCAAATATGAAGATCCTTCAAAGGTCAACCAAGTCACCATCAGCAATCTGATGGTAGGAGTCTTCCAGAAAGTGAAAGATTATGATGTCTATGAATACGGACGTTTCTTCGGCTTCGACTCACAATTTGTGGGCAAATATGCGCAAACATTCGGTTACAGTTACTCCGGCGGCATGTATAGTCCGGGATATACACCTGCCATAGACGGGCAATGGGACAACCTGTATTCGGCACTGACTCAATACCGCAAAATGGAGTCACTGTATAATGAGGAAAACGACACTCAAAAAGCGCAGGACGAGGCGTTCATGCTGGCAGCCAAAGTGCAGTTGTATGATTTCTTTGCCGCTACCGTAGATATTTTCGGGGATATGCCCTTCTCCAAAGCATGTACCCTGCCGCTAACCAACGACGTTAACGGTTCCTACGCCCCTTACGACAAAGCCGAAGATATTTACAGAACAATTCTTGGCGAACTGAAAGAAATTGCCCCGCGTTTCCGTTTGGTAACCGTACCAAAAAATTTCAGCACTCAGGACTTCATCAATTTAGGGAATATGGAGAAATGGGAACGCTATGCAAACTCCCTGCGTCTACGCCTTGCCATGCGTGTAGCTACACAGGGGGCTTTACAGGAAGAAGGACGTGCAGCCATCAAGGAAATGCTGGAAAACCCTGCCGGTTATCCATTGGTAGAGGAGCAGGAAAACAATATCTTCATCATCAACCAAAAGTCCGGACAACTGAACTTTACCGCCGGCAGCGGGTTAGGCGACTGGACAACGAACCGCCTCGCTTCCGGCGCTATCATAGACCGCATGTTAAGCCATGGCAACTATGACATGAACAGCAGCGACCCGCAAAGCGGTGTTTATATCAAAGGTGAAGACGATCCCCGCATTTTGCTGAACTACAATCCCGTAAGCATCACCAACCGCCAAACCGGACAAGTAGACGAGCACCGCTATCTCGGTACAGACCTCACTGTGGCAGATGAACTGACAGAGTATTACAATGCCCAGGCACAGGATGAGGTGAATACAGCCAACAAAGGCTTCTCACAAATCACTCAAAGAGGGTTCTTTTGGGAAAACGATAAATTCGACATGCTGATAATGGCTTCACCCGAGATACACTTTCTGAAAGCAGAGGCTTATGCCATGGGATATGGGGTGACACAAGACATGTCGAAAGCAGAAGAAGAATTCAAGACGGCTGTCAGCCAGTCCGTCACGCTCTATTACTACTATGACTCAATCGGTTCGGGAGAGAACTGCCGTCGCTACGATGCCCCTGCCTCCGAAGAGATTGCAGACTTTGCCGATGCAAAATGGAACAGTGCTGCGTATGCGGACAAGTTGGATGCCATCATTACGCAAAAATGGCTGCACTTCGGTTTTCTTACCAGCCGCGAGGCATGGAGCGACATCCGCCGTACAGGTTATCCCTCAGGACTAATATTTCCCGAAGTATCGGGCACCATCCCCCGCGTACCGAACCGCTGGCGATATCCCAGCACAGAGGTGAATTATAATCCCTACTATAAAGACGTAGCCGACAAAGACACCTATACGGAAAAACTGTTTTGGGCTAAATAGGGAGACATAAGCTCCCCATCCGGGCAAGGTAAGACATCAATACGGATTACAACTTATCTCCGAATGACAAGTCTCCGGCATCCCCCAATCCCGGAACAATGTACGAATGTTCGTTCATCTCCGGATCAATGGCACCGCACCATAAAGAGACCTCATCACCGGGAAACAGATTCTGCAAATGCTCCACCCCTTGCCGGCTGGCAATAACACAAGCAATCTGCAATTTAGCAGGCGTACCTTTGGTGAGGAAAGCCTTCCAGGCAAGTTCCATACTCTCGCCCGTAGCAAGCATAGGGTCCACCAGTAACAGGGTCTTGCCGGTGAGGTCGGGAGTAGCGATGTATTCGATATGCACATCCACGGTGCGGCACTCTTTATCCTTATAGTAGCGGTAAGCAGAAACGAAAGCGTTGTCCGCACGATCGAATACATTCAGAAAACCGGCATGCAAAGGAAGTCCGGCGCGAAAAACGGTAGCAATCACTACATCATCGTCGAACGTACTGACAGGAGCTATTCCCAACGGCGTTTGCACTTGTTTCTCGGAATAGGCCAGTTCCTTACTCATTTCATACGCCATGATTTCTCCGATACGTTCGATGTTGCGACGGAAACGCATACGGTCGGACTGCACTTGCACGTCACGTATCTCCGCCATGTATTGGTTCAAGACCGAGTTAGTCTCGGCAAAGTTTATAACTCTCATAGTAGGACATCAATTTCATTGCAAAGTAAATGATTTCTGTCCAATTTGCAACATTCAGTTTGCAGATATTGTTATGGTTTTATAAAAGATTTCCTATTACAGAAAAATTTCTCTAATTGGATGTTTCTTTTAAAATAAAGTATTACTTTTGTAGTCGCAAAAACAAGGGGCTTACCAAAAGGTGCGTTTTTCATGAATCCTCCCCCCTTGTGATAAGGCGAAAAGAAACGAATTATAAACCAAATACCAATTTTTAAAATCTTAAAAGAAATGGCAAATTTAGATTTAAGCAAGTACGGTATCAAAGACGTGAAGGAGATCCTCCACAACCCGTCTTATGATGTATTGTTCGCTGAAGAGACCAAACCGGGTCTGGAAGGCTTCGAAAAAGGTCAAGTAACCGAACTGGGTGCTGTGAACGTAATGACAGGTATCTATACCGGACGTTCTCCTAAAGATAAATTCTTTGTAATGAACGAAGCCAGCAAGGACTCTGTATGGTGGACTTCCGAAGAATACAAAAACGATAACAAACCTTGCTCTGAAGAAGCATGGGCCGATCTGAAAGCTAAGGCTGTAAACCAGTTGAGCGGCAAGCGTCTGTTCGTTGTCGATACTTTCTGCGGTGCCAACGAAGCTACCCGCATGAAAGTACGTTTCATCATGGAAGTAGCATGGCAGGCTCACTTCGTAACTAACATGTTCATCCGCCCCACTGCTGAAGAACTTGCTAACTACGGAGAACCTGATTTCGTATCATTCAACGCTTCCAAAGCAAAAGTTGACAACTACAAGGAACTGGGTCTGAACTCTGAAACAGCTACTGTATTCAACTTGAAAACCAACGAGCAAGTTATCCTGAACACTTGGTATGGTGGTGAAATGAAGAAAGGTATGTTCTCTATCATGAACTACAAGAACCCGCTTCGCGGCATCGCTTCTATGCACTGTTCTGCCAACACCAACATGGAAGGCACTGACTCTGCTATCTTCTTCGGTCTGTCCGGTACAGGTAAGACTACTTTGTCTACCGACCCGAAACGTCTGCTGATCGGTGACGACGAACATGGTTGGGACGACGAAGGCGTATTCAACTACGAAGGCGGTTGCTATGCTAAGGTTATCAACTTGGACAAAGACAGCGAACCCGATATCTACAATGCTATCAAACGTGACGCTCTGTTGGAGAACGTAACAGTTGATGCCAACGGTAAGATCGACTTCGCAGATAAGAGCACTACTGAAAACACTCGTGTTTCTTATCCTATCTATCACATCAACAACATCGTTAAGCCGGTATCCAAAGGTCCTCACGCTCATCAGGTAATCTTCCTGTCTGCTGATGCCTTCGGTGTATTGCCTCCGGTATCTATCCTGAACCCGGAACAAGCTCAGTACTACTTCCTGTCTGGTTTCACTGCTAAGTTGGCAGGTACAGAACGCGGTATCACTGAACCGACTCCGACATTCTCTGCTTGCTTCGGTGCTGCTTTCTTGAGCTTGCATCCTACTAAATATGCAGAAGAATTGGTTAAGAAGATGAACAAGGTTGGCGCTAAGGCTTACTTGGTTAACACCGGTTGGAACGGTAGCGGCAAGCGTATCTCCATCAAAGATACTCGTGGTATCATTGACGCTATCCTTGACGGTTCCATCGACAAGGCTCCGACAAAGGTTATCCCTTACTTCGACTTCGTTGTTCCGACAGAATTGCCGGGTGTTGATCCGAAGATCCTCGATCCTCGCGACACTTACGAATGTGCTTGCAAGTGGGAAGAAAAAGCAAAAGACTTGGCAGGACGCTTCATCAAGAACTTCGCTAAGTTCACAGGTAACGAAGCCGGTAAGGCTTTGGTTGCTGCCGGTCCGAAACTCTAATAAAACCGGATTACATATTTTTAAGGCGGCTTCCGTTTTCGGAAGCCGCTTTTTTTGTTAGATTTGCGACGAAGCGAATCACCAATATAATACAGAATATGAAGAGTTTAAAGTTTATGCTGTTAGGCGCAGGCCTATTAATGTTGTCCGCATGCGGGCCGCAGGCACAGAAAGAGAGCGAAAGCACCGTTACAGAGAAAAGCAACTCGGACGCGGTGATTGAAACAATCATGTCACGCCGCAGCATCCGCAAGTACAAACCGGAAGCAGTAAATCGCGACACAATGAAAATCATCCTGAACTGTGGCATCAATGCCCCCAACGGACAGAACAAACAGTCCTGGGCAGTACGCGTGGTGGACAGTCCGGAGTTTCTCAACGGAGTGAGCGAAGTGTTCAAACAGAAGAACCCCCAAGCGGCGGGAGATCCCAATTTCAAGAATATGTTCCGCAATGCGCCCACTGTGGTGTTCATCGGCCATGACACCTCCTATGACTGTTCCCAGATTGACTGCGGGCTGCTGGGTGAGAATATGGTATTGGCAGCCTGGTCTATGGGAATAGGTTCCTGTTGCCTGGCAAGCCCCACACGCTTCATCGCCGACACGCCCGAAGCTGCCGAATACCTCAAAAGACTGGAATTCCCCGAAGGCTACAAGCTGCTCTATTGCATCGCTTTCGGCTATCCGGACGAAGCGCCTGCCGCCAAACCGAGAGATACCGCCAAGGTGAAATACATAGATTGACGTACAACAAAAGAAGGAGTGCCCCACCTTTCAGTGAAGCACTCCTTTCCATATATAACAACTAAAATATTAGAATCAATTCTTATTGGCACGTTTACGCTCCGTTTCGTCCAGAATAACCTTACGCATGCGCATGGACTTGGGAGTAACCTCTACGTATTCATCTCCCTTGATATATTCCAGCGCTTCTTCCAAAGAGAACTGTACCGGTGGAATCAAGCGTGCTTTTTCGTCAGAACCGGAAGCACGCATATTGGTCAGTTTCTTGGATTTGGTTACGTTCACCACAAGGTCGTTGTCGTGAGAGTGTTCGCCTACAACCTGTCCGGCATACACCTCTTCCTGCGGGAAGATGAAGAACTTTCCGCGGTCCTGCAGTTTGTCTATGGCATAAGCAAAAGCCGTACCGGACTCCATAGCTATGATAGAACCGTTAGTGCGGCGTTCAATTTCGCCTTTATAAGGTTGGTATTCCTTAAAGCGGTGCGCCATGATAGCTTCACCGGCAGATGCAGTCAGCACATTCGTACGCAGACCGATGATACCGCGTGACGGCATATTGAATTCAAGGTTGACGCGCTCTCCGGCACTTTCCATTTTCACCATTTCACCCTTACGGCGGGTCACCATATCAATGATCTTGCTGGCATATTCTTCGGGAACGTTGACTGTGAGTTCTTCGATAGGTTCGTTCTTCACGCCGTCTATCTCCTTAAAAATCACCTGTGGCTGCCCCACCTGCAATTCATATCCTTCACGACGCATCGTCTCAACCAATACGGAGAGGTGGAGGACACCGCGACCGGAAACCACCCATTTACCGTCTTCCTCACTTTTGCGTACGCGAAGTGCGAGGTTCTTATCCAGCTCCTTCATCAGACGGTCGTGGATGTGACGGGAAGTAACGAACTTGCCCTCCTTACCAAAGAACGGAGAATCGTTTATGGTGAACAGCATGCTCATTGTCGGCTCGTCAATGGCGATAGGCGGCAATGCCTCAGGATTTTCATAGTCGCAGATCGTATCTCCGATCTCAAATCCTTCGATACCTACCAGCGCACAAATGTCACCGGAAGAAACTTCCGCAACTTTCACACGCCCCATGCCTTCAAAAGTATGCAGTTCCTTAATCTTTGACTTGACGATCGAACCGTCGCGTTTCGCCAAAGATACGTTCATGCCTTCTCTCAAAGTGCCGCGATGCACACGGCCTACGGCAATACGACCGGTATAAGAGGAATAGTCCAATGATGTCACCAGCATTTGCGGCGTACCTTCCAGCTGCGTGGGAGCCGGGATATTCTCCAGGATACAATCCAGCAAAGGATAAATATTATCCGTCGGCTTCTGCCAGTCGGTGCTCATCCAGTTATTTTTTGCCGAACCGTAAATAACGGGGAAATCCAACTGGTCTTCCGTTGCTTCCAGGCTGAACATCAAGTCGAATACCATTTCATAGACTTCTTCGGGACGGCAGTTCGGCTTGTCCACCTTGTTCACAACAACGATGGGTTTCAGGCCGATCTGCAAAGCTTTCTGCAATACAAAACGCGTCTGCGGCATCGGACCCTCAAAAGCGTCCACCAACAAGATACATCCGTCGGCCATGTTCAATACGCGTTCCACCTCACCGCCGAAGTCGCTGTGCCCCGGAGTGTCGATAATATTAATCTTAGTGTCTTTATAATTGATAGAAACGTTTTTGGAAAGGATTGTTATTCCTCGCTCACGCTCCAAATCATTGTTATCCAACATTAATTCACCTGTGCTCTGGTTATTGCGGAAAAGATTTCCGGCCAGAAGCATCTTATCGACAAGCGTCGTTTTTCCATGATCGACATGGGCAATAATTGCAATGTTTCTAATATTTTGCATATAATACCTATTATTTGGCTGCAAAGATAGTGCAAACCGAAAGCAGATGCAAATTAATTTGCAATTTGCTAAGGTGCAGCCTCTTTTCGCGTAGCAAAGGTACGAATTTTACAGCATATACATCACAGAGAAAAGTTTTTTTTGCTGAATATCATTGCAATATAAAAGATAATGCCTATCTTTGCACGCTCGAAAGAGAAAAATTTATCAACTTTTTTAATTAAACACTATGTATTTAGACGCTGCTAAAAAGCAAGAAATCTTCGGCAAATACGGAAAGTCTAACTCTGATACTGGCTCAGCTGAGGCCCAGATAGCTTTGTTTTCATACCGTATTGCTCACCTGACTGAGCACATGAAGCTCAACAGAAAAGATTATAGTACAGAAAGAGCCTTGACAATGTTGGTAGGTAAGCGCCGCGCGCTGCTGAACTACCTGAAGGACCGCGACATCAACAGATATCGTGCCATCATTCAAGAGCTCGGCTTGCGTAAGTAATTTACTTGCGGTAAACTTATTAAAGCGGGGAAGTCTCAATAGGAGATTTCCCCGCTTTGCTTTTTAAGCACTTTTCTTGCCTTTTCCATTCCGTTCCACCATGGGATAAGTTTCTTTCCACCACGAGGCAAGTTTCTTTCCATCGTGGTGGAAAGAAACTTGCCTCGTGGTGGAAAGATTTTACTTGTGCGGAAGACTACAACAATGACTTATAGAGTACGTGTTCTTTCAACGGATGCCCGTCGGTTACGGAAGGATGCATAAAATTTTTCTCAAACTCCATTCCTATTTTCTGCATAACCCGCTGTGAAGGTTTATTGGGCAATGCGGTAAAGGCCCAAACCGTAGTAAACGGAAGATTCTCCTTTGCATAGTCCAAACAGGCTTTTGCAGCTTCAGTAGCATACCCCCTGTTCCAATATTCCTGCTTCAGCCTCCACGCTATCTCAATTCCCGGAGCAAAATCAACATCGAACGAAAAATTATGAAAGCCCGTAAAGCCGACAAAAGCCCCGTCCGACTTTTGTTCCACAGCATATCCCCCATAACCATATCGGAGAAAATCACTCCTGACAGCATCAAAAAGAACGAGTGACTCTTCTTCGGACAAAGGGTGCAAAAAGTACTTCATCACAGAGGGGCTGCTGTTCATCTCTGAGAAAACAACGAAATCCTCTTCTTCCCAATCGCGTAACAACAAACGCGGTGTTTCAATATATACCATGATCCAAGCAAGGAGTTGTCTTATTCTCCCGTACAAAGATATAGCTATTTCTCAAACTTTTCGCCGCAGAATGTTGCACCAAGTAAAAGAATATCTTATTTTTGCAACTTACTGTTATTAATTATAACCTTTTAGGCTGAAAATACTATCAAATTATGGATACAAGTAAGATTGTAGGAGAAAAGATCAAGTCGCTCCGCGAAAGCCAATCCATTAGCATGGAAGAGTTGGCACAACGTTCAGGGCTCGCTATCGAACAAATTGAACGTATTGAAAACAATATCGACCTGCCGTCACTGGCACCGCTCATCAAAATAGCCCGCGTACTGGGCGTGCGTCTCGGAACGTTCCTTGACGATCAGGATGAAAACGGTCCTGTGGTATGCCGTAAGTCGGAAGCAAAGGACAGCATCAGTTTCTCCAACAATGCCATCCACTCACGCAAGCACATGGAGTACCATTCCCTGTCCAAGTCAAAGGCCGATCGCCACATGGAACCGTTCATCATTGACGTGGCACCTACGGACGACAGCGATTTCGTGCTCTCCTCACACGAAGGCGAAGAGTTCATCATGGTCATGGAAGGAACTATGGAAATCAGCTACGGGAAGAACACCTACCTTCTTGAAGAGGGAGACAGCATCTACTACGACTCCATTGTGCCACACCACGTACATGCCTACGAAGGACAGGCAGCCAAGATACTGGCAGTGATTTATACACCGATTTAAAAAAAGTTTGAAGCATGGGATATAAGGTATAAACAAGAAAGTGCAACGACACCGCACTCATGCTTTATACCTTATATTCCATGCTTTATCTCCATACTCAAAAAGACATCATGTTATACGAAAGAACGCTTGGCCAATGGCTGGAGCATTGGGCCGCAACTACACCTGACAAAGAATACATTGTTTACTCCGACCGCAACCTGCGCTTCACTTGGAGCCAGTTCAACCGCAGGGTAGACGACATGGCAAAAGGACTTATCGCTATCGGCGTGGAACGGGGAACACACGTGGGCATCTGGGCGGCAAATGTGCCGGACTGGCTGACCCTGCTGTACGCCTGCGCCAAAATAGGCGCCGTCTACGTAACGGTAAACACCAATTACAAACAAGCCGAACTGGAATACCTGTGCGAGAACTCGGATATGCACACGCTCTGCATCGTCAACGGCGAAAAAGACAGCGACTTCGTGCAGATGACCTATACCATGCTGCCGGAATTGAAAACCTGCCAGCGCGGACATCTGAAGAGCGAACGCTTCCCCTACATGAAGAATGTAATCTACGTAGGACAGGAGAAGCACAGGGGGATGTACAACACCTCCGAAATCCTGCTCCTGGGAGACAATATCGAAGACACCCGGCTGGAAGAACTGAAAAACCAGGTTGACTGCCACGATGTGGTAAACATGCAGTACACCTCAGGCACCACCGGTTTCCCGAAAGGTGTAATGCTCACCCACTACAACATCACCAACAACGGATTTCTCACCGGTGAGCACATGAAATTCACCGCTGACGACAAACTGTGCTGCTGCGTGCCCCTGTTCCACTGCTTCGGCGTGGTGCTTGCCACGATGAACTGCCTCACTCATGGCTGTACACAAGTCATGGTGGAACGTTTCAACCCTCTGGTGGTTCTTGCTTCGATACACAAGGAACGCTGTACGGCACTCTACGGCGTGCCTACGATGTTCATTGCCGAGCTGCACCACCCCATGTTCGACCTCTTTGACATGTCCTGCCTGCGCACAGGCATCATGGCGGGCTCCCTCTGCCCTGTGGAACTGATGAAGCAGGTGGAAGAAAAGATGTATATGAAAGTGACCAGCGTCTACGGCCTGACGGAAGCTGCCCCCGGCATGACCGCCACACGCATTGACGACCCATTTGATGTGCGTTGCAACACCGTAGGGCGCGACTTTGAACATACTGAGGTGAAAGTTATCGATCCGGAAACCGGCGAGGAGTGTCCGACAGGCGTTCAAGGTGAAATGTGCAACCGCGGCTACAACACCATGAAAGGTTACTATAAGAACCCGCAAGCCACAGCCGAGGTTATCGACAAAAACGGTTTCCTACACTCCGGCGACTTGGGTGTAAAAGACGAAGACGGCAACTACCGCATCACCGGACGCATCAAGGATATGATTATACGCGGCGGGGAGAATATCTATCCGCGCGAAATCGAAGAGTTCCTCTATCAGTTGGAAGGCGTAAAAGACGTGCAAGTAGCCGGTATTCCCTCCAAAAAGTACGGCGAGGCGGTCGGCGCGTTCATCATCCAGCACGAAGGAGCAGACCTGCACGAGTCGGATGTACGCGACTTCTGCATTGGGAAAATCTCCCGGTACAAGATTCCCAAATACATATTCTTCGTAAAAGAGTTCCCCATGACAGGGAGCGGCAAGATACAGAAGTTCAAGCTGAAAGACCTGGGACTGCAACTCTGCAAGGAACAGGGAATTGAAATCATTTAGTAAAAAAGTTAAGGGTTAGTGTGCAGCAATTGCCGCGCACTAACCCTTAACTTCCGGTTATTCATAGAAAAGCCACAAAGCTCCTATCTTATTTTTCCGGGTAACGCATGTTGGCTTCCGTCATCTGTTCCAGCACCTCATGCAGATACTTGGCAGACTCCCATTTTGCCATTGGCAGGTCGTGAAGCAAATAATTACCACAGTCCTGCGGAGCGGCACCGGGCACTTCTCCTTCATATCCGGCAACAAAGCGGAAGGTATCTTGCATCAGAGGCACAATATCCTCTGGTTGCAAATCGCCCTTCATCAACAGATAATTGCCTGTGAGACAACCCATAGGTCCCCAATAAATAATCTTGTCCTGCCATTGCGGCTCGTTGCGCAGGTAGGTGGCCGCCAGATGCTCGATAGTGTGCAGGGCGCCTTGTCCCAATGCCGGTTCGCGGTTGGGCTCTTTCATACGGATATCAAAAGTCGTGATAACTTCTCCGTTCACTTCATCCTTGCGTGATACGTAAATACCGCGCAACAGGCGGATGTGGTCAATGGTAAAGCTGGGAATTTTCTTCATGATTTATGGTTTATAGTTTATGATTTACAAGCTATCGGGCAGAGTGGAAAGGAAAGCCCAGGTCGAGAGGAATGAACGCTCTGCCATTGTCCCCCAAAAATCGGCGTATTGCGCAGAATGGTCCTCCACTCCCGGCGTGTCACTGATGATGCGGAAGCTAAGGAAAGGAATGCCGTACAAATGGCACACTTGCGCAATGGCTGCAGACTCCATATCGACCGCAAGACCGGCAGGAAAACGGTGCTTGATGGCACCCAGCTCGGCGCGGTCGGTGATGAAGCGGTCACCGGTACAAATCAACCCTTTGCAAATGCGGCTTTCCGGCCCGGCATTATTCAGGGACAAAGCGTGTTCCAACAAGGAAGCGCACCCTTCGTACGCGGCAGGAAGCCCTTGCACCTGTCCATATTCATTCCCCTCGCCACACCACACATCATGGTAGACCAAACGTTCGCTCACCACCACATCCATCACCTTGAGACAAGCATCGATACCGCCCGCCACACCGGTGCTGATGATACAATCCGGAGCGAAACGGCGTATCAGTTCCGTTGCGCCCACCGCTGCATTCACCTTTCCGATACCGCACTGCGTAAGTATCACATGATTACCGCCAAGCAAACCTTCAACATAGTGCAAATGACCGTAATCCGCCACTTTCTTCTCCTGCAAACGCTCCACCAATTGGCGATGTTCGCTATCCATTGCGCTGATAACACCTATCGTCATATCCTCTTCAATTCATGCATAAATTTCAGGGCAAAGGTACAATATTTCTGCAAGATAACCCATGCCTCCGCATCAAAAAGAGGCGAGCTTATTTTGTACTGCCTGCGGATTACACTATCTTTGCCTCCGTTATAAAACCTATGATTCAAGATGATAAAAAAGACCCTTCCCGATTTGATTGCTATCCTGGCATTCATCCTGATTTCTTTCGCTTACTTCTTCCCGGCGGATATAGAAGGACGCATCCTGTTCCAACATGATACTGCCGCCGGAGCCGGAGCCGGACAGGAGGCCAAAGAATATTACGAACAGACAGGCGAACGCACCCGCTGGACCAATTCCCTCTTCGGCGGAATGCCTACTTATCAGATCGCGCCATCCTACGACTCTACCGCACCGCTGCAATGGACGCAGAAAGTATACCAGCTCTTTCTTCCCGGCTACGTCAACCTGACGTTTATCCTCATGCTGGGTTTCTACATCCTCCTGCGGGTATTCGGCATACCGGTGTGGCTGGCGGGACTGGGCGGCATCATGTGGGCTTTTTCGTCCTACTTCTTCATCCTGATTTCCGCAGGACACATCTGGAAGTTCATCACCCTTGCCTACATCCCACCCACAATAGCGGGCATTGTACTTGCCTACCGGGGCAAGCTGCTGGCCGGCGGCATCCTGACAGCCCTCTTCATCGCCCTGCAAATCATGTCGAACCATGTGCAAATGTCCTACTACTTCCTGTTTGTCATCCTGTTCATCGTAGGAGCATACTTTGAAGATGCATGGCGAAACAAGACACTCCCCAAATTCTTCAAAGCAAGTGCCGTAGTGTTTGTCGCAGCCCTTATCGGTGTGGCAGCCAATCTTTCCAACCTCTACCACACCTATACGTACAGCAAAGAGACCATGCGCGGCAAGAGCGAGCTGGTAGAAACCGGCGATGCCGCCAAGCAGACCAGCAGCGGACTGGACCGCGACTACATCACCAACTGGAGTTACGGCATCGGCGAAACATGGACACTGCTCGTCCCCAATTTCAAAGGCGGCTCCTCCTCCGCCCCCCTCAGCCAAAGCGAAACCGCCATGGAGAAAGCCAACCCGGTGTACAGCAGCCTGTACAACTCGTTCCCGCAGTACTTCGGCGACCAGCCTTGGACAGCAGGACCTGTCTATGTAGGCTCATTCGTGTTGTTCCTTTTCGTTCTGGGCTGCTTCATCGTGAAAGGCCCTCTGAAATGGGCATTGCTGGGAGCAACTTTCTTCTCGATTGTTCTGGCATGGGGCAAGAACTTCATGCCACTGACGGATTTCTTCATCGACTATATCCCGATGTATAACAAGTTTCGTGCCGTATCGTCCATTCTTGTCATAGCGGAATTCACCATTCCCCTACTGGCAATCTTTGCCTTGAAACACGTATTGGACGAACCCGGAATATGGAAAAAATATAAGAAAGCGTTCGGCATCAGTCTGGCACTGACCGCCGGCGTGGCATTGCTGCTCGCTGTGGCTCCGGGCAGCCTCGGTTCGGGCTTTGTGCCTGCACAAGAAACGCAGATGCTGCAAAACGCCGTCGACCGCCAGATGATACCCGCCAACGAACTGTCCGGGATTCTCGCCAACCTTGCCGAAATGCGGGGCGCACTTGTCAGCGCCGATGCACTGCGGAGCTTCATCATCATCTGTATCGGATGCGCGCTGCTTTGGCTTCATGCAACGGGCAAGTTACGCCAATCTCTGACCGTTGCCGGAATCGCAGTGCTCTGCCTGGCCGACATGTGGACAGTAAACAAACGCTACCTCCACGACGACCAGTTCGTCCCCCGTTCCATCCAGACAGAAACATTCAACAAGACCAAGACCGACGAACTGATCCTGCAAGACACAGATCCGAACTATCGCGTACTGAACTTCGCCACCGACACATTCAACGAGAATACCACTTCTTACTGGCATAAGAACATAGGCGGATACCACGCCGCCAAACTGCGTCGTTACCAAGAGATGATAGAACGTCACATCTCTCCCGAAATGCAGGCTGCCTATCAGGCAATAGCTGCCGCGGGAGGAGAAATGGACAGCGTGGATGCTTCCAAATTCCGCGTACTGAACATGCTGAACACGAAGTATTTCATCTTCCCCGCCGGACAGCAAGGACAAACCGCGCCCGTCCTCAATCCGTATGCCAACGGCAATGCCTGGTTTGTGAAGAACGTACAGTACGTGGACAACGCCAATCAGGAGATTGATGCGCTCAAGTCCATTCTGCCTGCCGAAACGGCTGTCGTTGATGTCCGTTTCAAGGATGTGCTGAAAGGAACTGCCGACGCTTACAAAGACAGCCTATCCACCATTCACCTGACAAGCTATGAGCCGAACCGCCTGGTGTATGAAACCGAAAATGCAGGAGACGGCATCGCCGTATTCTCCGAGATTTACTATCCGGACGGCTGGCAAGCGACCATCGACGGACAGGCTGCCGAACTGGGACGCGCGGACTACATACTGCGCACGATGTATGTCCCTGCCGGCAAACATACCATTGAAATGCGTTTTGACCCGAAGAGCCTGCATGTAACGGAAAGCATTGCCTACGGAGCATTGGCGCTGCTGGTTATCGGAATCATAGCGGCGGTACTGATTGCACGAAAGAAAGCGGCATAGACCGGCAACGTGACCTTATAAGCCAAGCCCTACAATAAGGAAAAGAATGAAAAAAAAGGTATAAACAACCGGCAGAACGATATATTTCAGTAACTTTGCTTTTCAAATCAAAAAATAATATAGTATGGAGACTACCAGACAGAACAAAATAGCCCGCCTGCTCCAAAAGGAGTTAAGTGATATCTTCCTGTTGCAAACCAAATCTATGTCCGGCATACTGATTTCGGTCAGCGCCGTACGCATCAGTCCCGATATGAGCGTAGCACGCGCTTACCTCAGCGTCTTTCCTTCGGAAAAAAGCGAAGAAATCATCAAGAACATCAATGCGAACATGAAGTCCATCCGTTTTGAACTGGGCACCCGCGTACGCCACCAGCTACGTATTATTCCCGAACTGAAGTTCTTCGTGGACGACTCTTTGGATTATCTGGAAAGAATTGACGAATTACTGAAATAGTGTTTGGTGATTAACAGCTAACCGCTACCCATGAACCTTCCCTTCTTTATAGCCCGCCGCTACCTCTTCTCCAAGAAGAAGCACAACGCTATCAACATTATATCCGGCATCTCGGTGTGCGGAGTAGCCTTGGCTACATTGGCACTGGTATGTACACTGTCCGTATTCAACGGCTTTCAGGATATGGTGGCGGGATTCTTCACCGCTTTCGATCCGGAATTGAAAATTACTATCCGGGAAGGAAAAGTCTTTGACCCGCTCGAATCACGCATCCGGCAAGTGCGCGTTCTGCCCGAAATTGATGTCTGGACAGAAACACTGGAGGAGAACGCAATGGTGCAGTACAAAGACCGTCAGGCAATGGCCGTCATCAAAGGCGTAGAGGACAACTTTGAGCAACTGACCTCCATAGACAGCCTGCTGTACGGCACAGGAAAGTTCATATTGAATGATTCCGTCGTAGACTACGGCTTCATGGGAGTAGAATTGGTTTCCGAATTGGGTACGGGGATTCAATTTGTCGACCCGCTACGGGTCTATGCGCCCAAGAGGAATGTACGTGTAAATATTGCCAATCCGGCAGCTGCCTTCAACCAAGATTACCTGTTCTCACCGGGAGCTGTATTCGTTGTCAACCAGCAGAAATACGATTCGCGCTATATCCTCACGCCATTGAGCTTTGCACGACGGCTGTTCAACTACGACACAGAAGTCTCCGCCATCGAGCTGAAACTGAAACCCGGCAGCAACACCGACGCCGTACAAAAGAAAATGGAACGCATCCTGGGCGACCGCTTTGTTGTACAAAACCGCTATGAACAGCAAGCGGATGTATTCCGCATCATGGAGATCGAAAAACTCATCTCATATCTGTTCCTCACCTTTATCCTTACAATCGCCTGCTTCAACGTTATCGGTTCTCTTTCCATGCTGATACTGGACAAGCGTGAGGATGCGGAAACGCTGCGCAACCTGGGCGCCGATGACCGGCTGATTGCCCGCATCTTCCTTTTTGAGGGACGGTTGATTTCAGTGTTCGGAGCAATCGCCGGGATTGTGCTGGGGCTATTGCTGTGCTTCCTCCAACAGCGTTTCGGACTGATATCTCTGGGAGGCGGCAACGGCAGCTTTGTCGTGGACGCCTATCCGGTGAGCGTGCATGCAACGGATGTTATATTGATACTTATAACAGTTATTGCCGTAGGATTCCTTTCTGTATGGTATCCGGTGAGATACTTAAGCAAACGGCTGCTTAAAAAATAAAAACATCATCCCCTTTCACTTCTCCAACCCTTTGTATCATTCTTTCCAAAGGGATTTACATGTGAAAGGGGATGATGTAAACTATTTCTTACGGATAATCGTCAGCCCGTCCCGCAAAGGGAGTATGACCTTCTCCACGCGATTGTCCGCGGCAACCAAATCATTGAATGTTTTTATTCCGATTGTTTGCAGGTCCGTACGATGCGGATGTTCTTCGAGCACGTGCCCGTCCCATAAGGTGTTGTCGGCAATGATATATCCACCTTCCGAAAGGCGTGCCAACACCATTTCATAATAATCTACATAGCGGCGCTTATCGCCGTCAATGAAAGCAAGGTCGAAAGTTATATCCATTTGGGGAACAAGCTCCAGCGCATTGCCTATATAGAACCTTATCTTATCCGCATAGGGTGAGTTCTCCAACCAAGGACGGGTAAAGTCTTCCTGCTCGTCATTGATTTCAAATGTGTGCAACATTCCGCCTTCCGGCAATCCCTCTGCCATACAAAGCGCGGAATACCCGCTATATGTTCCAATCTCCAACACCTGACGGGGGCGTATCATCCTGACAAACATCTTAAGCATACGCCCCTGCAAATGCCCCGAAGCCATACGGGGGTAAAGCAACTTGAGGTGCGTGTCACGATAAAGGGCTTTCAGGTAATCTCCTTCTTCGTCAATGTGTTGTAGGATGTATTCGTCTAATGTCATATAAATCGGAAATTGAGAATTAAAAAAAACAGCCCGATCACAGGCATTTATTTTTTTTAATTCTCAATTTATAATTTTACAAGTATCTGTTACTGTTGGGCAGTACGCTGTCTTGGGCATGCTTCAGGGCATCTTCTACCACGTTGATCTCAAGGAAAGAAGTTTGCGTACCGGCCTTACCGCTGCTCAGGTAGCCCACCATATCAGTGGAATGCAGACGTCCCTCTTGAAGCAGTCGGCGAAGAGCAGCGAAATAATATTCCTGCCCATTGGCAAGTTCGGGCATATAAATGGCCTCTACACCATATGACAATGCCAAATGCCGCATTGTCTTCTCCTTATAACAAATGGCAAGCACCGGATATTTGCCACGAAATGCAGCAAGGTTGCGGGCTGTACGACCACTATAACTATCGGTGATGATAGCGCGGATCTTTAATTTTGTAGTGGCCTTTACTGCCTGTTTGGCAAGGAAAGCCGTTACATCGTTACTGTTCTCATCCAAAGGAATACGGATGTCATTATCTGCCAGCTTATCCTTTTCAGCCTGTGCGGCCACTTTCGTCATGGTTTTAACGGCTTCAACCGGATATTTACCGTAGGCTGTTTCACCGCTTAGCATCAATGCATCCGTACGGTAGTAGATAGCGTTGGCGATATCCGTAACTTCCGCACGTGTGGGACGCGGATTGGAAATCATGGTATGAAGCATCTGCGTGGCAACAATCACCGGTTTCTTTGCTAAAATGCATTTACGGATCAGGACGCGCTGGATACCCGGAATACGTTCCTGCGGAACCTCAATACCCAAGTCACCGCGAGCAATCATTACGCCATCGGCAACTTCAAGAATCTCATCAATATTGTCCACACCTTCCTGGTTCTCAATCTTGGCAATGATTTTAATGTCACTGCCATGGGCATCCAAAATAGCCCGTATATCAAGAATGTCTTGTCTGTTACGCACAAAAGAGTGGGCAATGAAATCTATATCTTTCTCAATAGCGTAGAGGATATTATTACGGTCCTTTTCCGTCAACGAGGGTAAGTTGATGCGTACCCCCGGCACATTGACACTCTTACGGTTGCCTAAAGTAGCCTCGTTCTGCACCTCACACAACAGATAATCTGCATTCTTATCCACTACCACCAGTTCCAGATCACCGTCATCAATAAGGATATGCCCACCGACATTCAAATCGTGCACAAAGTTGGGATAAGAAACGGAGATGCACTCGCGAGTGGTCTGCTGATCGGGATTGCCTACCACCTTTACGCGATCGCCTACCTTAAAAGGAATCGGCTCGGCAAGAACCGTCGTACGCACCTCAGGCCCTTTCGTATCCATAAGGATAGCAATGCGGTTGGAAACCGTACGCACATTCGCTATCAGTTTCTCAAAACCTTCGCGACCTGCATGGGCCGTATTCATACGTACTACGTTCAGACCTGCGTCGAACAACTGTTTTATAAAATCAACATCGCAACGTTGGTCAGAAATCGTTGCAACGATCTTTGTCTGTTTTAATAGCATAATCTTATACCTATTTATATTGATGATAAACTATGAATGGAGAAGTATGAATTACCTGCAAAAACATCATTCAATTCATCATTCATAATTGATAATTCATAATTCCTTTAAAGCCTCCAGCGCCAGACGATAGGAGTCCAGCCCGAAACCGCAAATAACACCCCGGCAGGCGCAAGCTATCATGGATACGTGACGGAACTCCTCACGAGTATGCACATTCGAGATATGAACCTCAATCACCGGAGAAGTGACCGAACGGATCGCATCTTGCAAGGCAATGGACGTATGGGTGTAAGCACCCGCATTCAGAATAATGCCGTCAACATCAAAACCTACTTGTTGTATCTTGTCGATCAACTCCCCTTCAATGTTGGATTGGAAGTAGTCTATCTGTACATCCGCATACCTTTTACGGAGTTCGGCAAGGCAGTCTTCAAATGTAACGCTGCCATAAATGGAAGGTTCACGCTTTCCCAACAGATTTATATTGGGGCCGTTAATAATTTGTATCCTCATAACACAATTTTTTATACCTTTGTCCACAGAGAACATTCTTTCAAGGTGCAAAGATACGAAAAAGTAATGAAAGTAAAAGAGAAATTAACGAATAAGGAAAAACAAGCGTTGATAATCAGGAAGTACCAACAATATCTCAAACTGGAAAAATCGCTTGCGTCCAACACATTCGACGCCTATATGACGGACTTACAGAAACTTCTGCACTTTCTGGAGGGAGAGAATATAGAGGTGGGCAACGTTACGCCGGATGATTTGCAACGTTTTGCAGCAGGCCTCCACGACATCGGCATCCATCCCCGTTCGCAAGCCCGCATACTCTCCGGCATCAAATCCTTTTTCCACTTCCTTACCGTTGCCGACTATTTGGAAACCGATCCAAGCGAGTTGTTGGAAGGCCCCAAAATAGGCTTCAAGATTCCGGAAGTACTCACCGTAGAAGAAATTGACAGAATCATCTCTGCCGTAGACATGGACAAGAAGGAAGGACAACGCAACCGGGCCATTCTGGAGACACTGTACAGTTGCGGGCTACGTGTCTCGGAGTTGTGCAACCTGAAACTCTCCGACCTCTACTTTGAAGAAGGATTCATTAAAGTGGAAGGCAAAGGCAGCAAGCAGCGCTTAGTCCCTATTTCACCACGCGCAATCAAGGAAATAAAATATTGGCTCACAGACCGCAACCTGGGAAAAATCAAAAAAGGTTATGAAGACTACGTATTTCTGGCACGATGGGGAAACAACATCTCCCGCATCATGGTGTTTCACATGATTAAAGAGCTGGCAGAGAAAACCGGTATCACCAAAAACATCAGCCCGCACACATTCCGCCACTCCTTTGCCACCCACCTGCTGGAAGGCGGCGCCAACCTACGAGCCATTCAATGCATGCTGGGGCATGAGTCCATTGCCACCACAGAAATCTATACACATATCGACCGAAACATGCTCCGGAGTGAAATTATCGAACACCATCCGCGTAACATTAAATACCGAAAAGAACGCGGAATTTATTAAATTATAATAAATGTGATAGGAGTATTAACAAATTGCCAAGAGAATTAATATCTTTGCAAAGCTATATATATAGGAGTATAGCAACTAATTGTGAATGGACAAATTTCAATTACAAACAATTAATTTATATCTAAAATGACTAAAAAATTGTATCTGCCTTTGTTAGTGGCACTTGTTGCTGTATTGACATCATGCAGCAGCAAAATGGGTGAACTGTCTTCTGACTATTTCACAGTGACTCCGCAAGTATTGGAAGCCGTAGGCGGTAAGGTACCCGCTACAATTAACGGTAAATTCCCTGAAAAGTATTTCAAGAAAAAAGCCGTAGTAGAAGTAACTCCGGTTTTGAGATGGGAAGGCGGCGAAGCTAAAGGTCAACCTGCCGTATTCCAAGGCGAAAAAGTTGAAGGCAACGACCAGACTATCTCTTACAAAGCTGGTGGTAGCTACACAATGAAAACTTCTTTCGACTATGTTCCTGAAATGGCTAAATCCGAGCTGTACCTGGAATTCAAAGCTAAAGTCGGAAAAAAAGAAGTTACTATCCCTGCTGTTAAAGTAGCTGATGGTGTTATCTCTACTTCCGAATTAATCGGCCAGACTTTGGGCAGCGCTAACCCCGCTAACGGTGACGACGCTTTCCAACGTATCATCAAAGAAAAATATGATGCAAACATCATGTTCTTGATTCAACAGGCTAACGTTCGTGCAAGCGAATTGAAGACTGCTAAAGCATTCAACGAAGAAGTTAAGAACATCAACGAAGCTGCCAACAAGAAGATCAACAACATCGAGATTTCTGCATACGCTTCTCCTGATGGTGGTGTTAAGCTGAACACCGGTTTGGCTGAAAACCGTCAGAACAACACAGCTAAGATCATCAACAAGGACCTGAAGAAAGGTAAAATCGAAGCTGCCGTAGATACTAAGTACACTGCACAAGACTGGGAAGGCTTCCAGGAATTGGTTAGCAAATCCAACATCCAAGACAAAGAGTTGATCCTCCGCGTATTGTCAATGTACTCTGATCCTGAACAAAGAGAACAAGAAATCAAAAACATCTCTTCTGTATACAAGACTTTGGCTGAAGAAATCCTTCCGCAACTGCGTCGTTCTCGTTTGACTTTGAACTATGACGTAATTGGTAAGTCTGACGAAGAAATCGCAGCTTTGGCTGACAGCGATGCTAAGCAACTGAACATTGAAGAGCTGCTGTATGCAACTACTTTGACTAACGATCCTGCTAAGCAAGAAGCTATCTTCACTAAAGCTACTCAGATCTATCCGAATGACTATCGTGCATACAACAACCTCGGTAAGTTGGCTTATCAAGCCGGTAATCTTGACAAGGCTGAAGGATACTTCAAGAAATCTTTGTCTATCAAGGATTCTGCTGAAGCTAACATGAACATGGGTCTCATCGCTTTAACTAAGGGTGACAAAGCTGCTGCTGAATCTTACCTGGGTAAAGCTTCCGGCGCTAAAGAATTGAACGAAGCTCTGGGTAACCTGTATGTAGCTCAAGGTCAGTACGACAGAGCTGTAAACGCTTTCGGTGACACTAAGACTAACAGTGCAGCTTTGGCACAAATCCTGGCTAAGGACTATAACAAAGCTAAGAGCACATTGTCAAGCATTGCAAAACCGGACGCTTACACTGACTACCTGATGGCTGTTGTAGGTGCAAGAACCAACAACACTTCTATGGTAACTGAAAACCTGAAGAAAGCTGTTGCTAAAGATTCTTCATTAGCTAAGAAAGCTGCTTCTGATTTGGAATTCTCCAAATATTTCACGAATGCAGATTTTATGAATATCATCAAGTAATAAAGATTATAAGATGAAAAGAGATGCCCGGCATAGAAATATGTCGGGCATTTTTTTTTATTCACACCAAAAAGAACTACTTTCGCAGCAGTGTATCAGAAGAAGAAATCCATATGAAGAATAGTTATTTTGTATATTTCCTACTTATTATACTGTCTGCCTGTAATGACAAAAAATCCGGTACAGCCAGCCTAAACGGGGAAATCAAAGGATTGGGCAATGACACCATATATATATATGGAGTGGATGAGATGTATGACCGTATGGATACGCTACTTGTTGAAAACGACAAATTTTCAAAAACAGTCTCTTTAGATACTTTGATAGCTGCCCGGCTACTGTTCAGCGACGGCACTCAATATCCTTTCTTCATGGATGAAGGCAATAAAATACAAATTAAAGGCTCTGCCGCAGAGCTCAACAGTCTGGAGATAAGCGGAAATACTCCCAATGAAGAATTCAGTGCTTTTCAAAAAGAGCTCAAAGGATTAGGAACACCTTCTGAAAAGGTATTAGAGGACAAAGCCGGTAAGTTCATCAATGAACATCATTCCTCCTTAGTCAGCATCTACCTGCTGGATAAATACTTCGTGCAAAAAGAAAAGCCGGATTATGCCCAAATCAAAAAGCTGACCGAGCATATGACAGGAGAGCTGAAAGACCGTCCCTATATTGATGAGTTGCTCAACCATATTCAGGAAGAAGAGAAAGCAGCCATTGGAAAAACAGCTCCCTACTTCCGTATTCCCAACCCTAAGGGCAAACAGATAAACCGTTCGAACTTCAAAGACCAATATTTATTGATACACTTTTGGGCTTCTTGGGATACGGTGAGCCGGGATAGCAATGCCGTCTACCGTAGAATCTACAAACAAGAACGAAAAAACAAGAAGTTTGCTCTTTTAGGAGTTTCTTTGGACATGAATAAAGACACTTGGCAAAAAGCAATCAAAGCAGATACTTTGGAGTGGGAACAAGTATGTGATTTTTCCGGCTGGAACGCAGAAATCGTAAAACAGCTTGCCATAAAAACCTTGCCTGCCAACATTCTGCTTAATCCTTTCGGCAAAATTGAAGGTAAAGACATGACAGAAGAAGCTATCAAAAAGAAACTGAAAGAGATAGAAAATACAGAGAAAGAAAAGCAGCAGAACAAGTCCAAAAAATAAATATAGCTTTTCCGCCCATTATTAATAATTTATAACTCATAATTTAACCTCGTGCTCATTAAAGTATTCGGAGCGGCTGTTCAAGGTATTGATGCAACCCTCATCACTATCGAAGTCAACAGTTCCAGAGGCTGTATGTTCTATCTTGTAGGTCTGCCAGATTCTGCCGTCAAGGAAAGTCACCAACGCATCATCTCTGCACTACAAGTAAATGGCTATCGGATGCCGACAAGCAATATTGTCATCAACATGGCTCCGGCAGATATCCGCAAAGAAGGTTCCGCTTATGACTTACCATTGGCTATCGGCATGTTAGGCGCCAGTGAAGTTATCCGCCCAGACAAGCTCAACCGCTATCTCTTAATGGGAGAGCTTAGTTTGGACGGCAGTCTGCAACCCATCAAGGGAGCATTACCCATTGCCATAAAAGCAAGAGAGCTTGGCTTTGAAGGCATTATCATTCCCAAGCAGAATACGCGGGAAGCCGCTGTGGTGAATAACCTGAAAGTTTATGGAGCCGGAAACCTGAAAGAAGTCATTGAATTCTTTAATGACAAACAGGAGCTGGAGTTAGTCCATGTTGACACCCGCAAAGAGTTCTACACCCAGCAGAACAGTTTCGACTTGGATTTCTCCGACGTAAAAGGGCAGGAAAACGTAAAACGCGCATTGGAAGTAGCAGCCGCAGGCGGGCACAACATTATGTTAGTAGGCGCTCCCGGCAGCGGAAAGTCCATGCTTGCAAAACGCCTTCCCTCCATTCTTCCACCACTATCATTAGGAGAAAGCCTTGAAACAACCAAGATACATTCCGTTGCAGGAAAACTGGGGCAGGGGAGCGGACTAATCTCTAAGCGCCCATTCCGCGACCCACACCATACAATCTCTACCACAGCCATGACAGGAGGCGGAAGCTTTCCGCAGCCGGGAGAGATAAGCCTGGCACATAACGGCGTTTTGTTTCTTGACGAGCTGCCGGAGTTTAATCGGAATGTACTTGAAGTATTACGCCAGCCTCTGGAGGATCGGAAAATCACAATCTCACGCGTGAAATGCAATGTAGAGTTTCCCACAAGTTTTACCCTCGTAGCATCCATGAACCCTTGCCCTTGCGGATACTACAACCATCCTACCAAAGCCTGCGTATGCAGTCCGGGACAAGTACAGAAATATCTGAATCGCATTTCGGGACCCTTACTCGACCGTATCGACCTGCAAATCGAAGTCATTCCCGTCCCATTTGAAAAAATGTCGGATTCCCGTCCGGGAGAATCAAGCGCCGATATTCGTGAACGTGTAGTGCGTGCGCGCCAAATCCAATCAGAAAGATACACCGGGGTTCCCGGCGTATATTGCAATGCCCAGATGAATAGCAGATTACTCGCCTGCTATGCCCGTCCTGACGATAAAGGGCTTGCCTTATTGAAAAACGCCATGAACCGTTTCAATCTCTCGGCACGTGCATACGACCGTATCTTAAAAGTATCACGTACTATTGCCGACCTTGAAGGTTGCGAATCAATACAGACTTCCCATCTGGCAGAAGCAATAGGGTACAGAAATCTGGATAGGGAAGATTGGGCCGGATAGGCGTCACCTATAAACGCCGCCCTAAATAAGACACTGCACAATGTCCCCTCCCCTTTAACACAGGAAACTATTGCTTTTCTATTCTGATGCGGGCATCTACTGCTATCACGTATTTTTCAGTAGCCAATAACGGGTTAATATCCATTTCCTTTATTTCCGTAGCAAAGCGCAGCAAAGTGGACAAGCGGACAATGATTTCGGCAAACTTGTCTTCATTCACCCCCTTCTGTCCGCGCGTACCTTTTATAATCTTATAGGCGCGCAAGGAATGGATCATAGAGTAAGCCTCGTCGTAAGACAAAGGAGCCAAACCGGAAGATACATCCTTGAGCACTTCCACAAAAATACCACCCAAACCGCAAAGCACTACATGCCCGAACTTCTCTTCATACTTCGCTCCGATAAACAACTCCGTCCCTTTCAGCATGGGCTGTACCATAATGCCTGTAACTTCCGGAATCTGCATCATACGTTCAAATTCCAAAGCAAGATGCTGTTCGCTCTTGATGTTCAGCACCACACCACCTACATCGGATTTATGTACAGGGCCCACCACTTTCGCTACCACCGGGAATCCGGCACGACGGGCAAAGGCAAGCACCTCTTCCTCATTTGCAGACACAAACTCCTCTACAACCGGAATCCCTGCGGAACGGAGCAATGCCTGCACCTGATGCGGTTCTATATAACCGTCCTCGGGAATGGAGTCTATGATACGGCGAATACGGGGAACATCCACGCCAAAAAGTTCTATTTCGTTATTCGCAGGTTTCGACACATTCATTATGCGTGAAAGCGCCGCACCCAACGTCACTTCGTCGGCAAAGTTGACATGCCCTTTAGCCAGAAAAGCAGACACTTCAGCCCCTGCCGTATTGATGGAAGGAAGAATAGGAAAGATAGGTTTTTTGCAGGTTTGCATCTTTTCGTGCAGCACATCATACATCTCGAACATGGTAACCAACCCCGGTGTACCGAAAATGGCCATTACCGCATCCACGTTATCAAACTTCTCTTCACAATATTCCAAGCAAAGCCGCAAATGCTCAGGCGTTCCGGTGGCCAGAATATCTATCGGGTTTCCGACCGCAGCGCCCGGAAAAAGCTTACCTTTCAACTCTTCGGCAAGCTCACCTTCCAACTTCGGCACATTCAGTCCACCCTTACTTAGCGCATCAGTCAGCATCACACCCGGACCGCCGGCATGGGTAATAATGGCGAAATTCTTTCCCTGCAATTCCGGCAAGGTGAAAATACACCCCACTGTGGTCAGCTCCTCACGCGAATAGCAGCGCACGATACCCGCTTTACGGAACAAAGCCTCCACTGCCGAATCGGAGCTGGCAATGGCCCCCGTATGCGAAGATGCCGCGCGGCTCCCGTTCTCACTGCTGCCGGATTTGATAGCCGCAATCTTGCACCCTTTCTTTATTAATGAAGAAGCGTGGAACAATAGCCTGTCAGGGTCGCCTATACTTTCTATATAAAGCAGCTTTATCCCGGAGTCCTTTTCCGGATCAAAATGCTCGTCCATATATTGCAGCACGTCTTCCACCCCAATCTGCTTGGCATTGCCCACAGACCACACAGAATTGAACTGCAACCCCTTGGTAACCGCGCTTTCCAATATAAATACCGCAGTTGCCCCGGAACTGGATACCAGATCGACACCCTGCGGATGCAAGTTCGGTATCGGCTGGCTGAACACACTGTGATGCCACGTGTTCATCAGCCCGATGCAATTGGGACCTATCAAGGAAGCACCGTACTTATTTACCGTTTCCAAAATACGGTCTTCCAGAAGCGCACCCTCATGTGTCTCCTCTCCAAATCCGGCAGAAAGAATGATGAACGCCCGCACCTGCTTTTCGGCAGCCAATACCTCCACTGCATTCGGGCACATCACTGCCGGTATGGCAAGGATCGCCAGGTCCGTATCCGGAATATCTTTTACATCGGCATAAGCGGCAACTCCCTGCACCTCCGTCTCTTTGGGATTGACGGCACGCAGTTCTCCCGCATATCCACCACTAATCAAATTTCTCAGGATAGCACCTCCCGGTTTATGTACATTATTGGATGCCCCCACCACCACAATACTGGCAGGATGCAGCAATTGGTTTGTTATCATAATCTATTCTGTCAAGTTCACTATATATAATGCACAAATATACATTTTGTATGCGTAAAAACAATCATTATAAGAAAATATTCTTTGACTGAGGAAGCAAACATTGCTTGCCTGCAAGGAAAACTATAAATCAAAGCTTCGGTTATAGGAATAAAGGTTTGATTTGTATAAACGAAGGCTTCATTTATAGAAATGAAAGTATGATTTTTAGTTCTGCTTACGGACAAACTATGTTTACCTTCGCAATGATATACTTTTAACTCAGGTGTTTGACATATAATCAGCCTCTTTGCAGAAGAATATGGTGATGAAGAAAACAACAACAATTACTATCAAATTTGATATAATTCGCCTATCTCTTTTGTGCAATCATCAGAAAACCGCTATCTTTGCGTAACTAAAAGCGTTCATAACAAAAGAGATACATACTATAAATATGGAAAAGAAATTCAAACGTACTACCGTAACATCGGCACTGCCCTATGCCAACGGGCCTGTCCATATCGGACACCTCGCAGGGGTATATGTGCCTGCTGACATTTACGTCCGCTACCTGAGACTTAAAAAAGAAGATGTAGTCTTTATCGGCGGTTCCGATGAACATGGGGTACCTATTACCATCCGCGCCAAGAAAGAAGGAATTACTCCTCAGGATGTGGTAGACCGTTATCATACACTCATCAAGCAATCTTTCGAGGAGTTCGGCATTTCGTTCGATGTGTACAGCCGCACAACCTCAAAGACACACCACGACACAGCTTCCGAATTCTTCCGTAAGTTGTACGACAAAGGCGAATTTATCGAGAAAACCAGTATGCAATACTACGACGAGGAAGCCAAAACATTCCTTGCCGACCGCTACATCACCGGCGAGTGCCCCCACTGCCATGCCGAAGGCGCTTATGGCGACCAATGCGAAAAGTGCGGTACGAGCCTCAGCCCTACCGACCTGATTAATCCTAAAAGCGCCATCAGCGGCAGCCAGCCCGTAATGCGCGAAACCAAGCACTGGTACCTGCCACTCGACAAGCATGAGGCATGGCTCCGCCAATGGATATTGGATGACCACAAAGAATGGCGTCCCAATGTATACGGCCAATGTAAAAGCTGGCTCGACATGGGACTGCAACCGCGTGCCGTAAGCCGCGACCTCGACTGGGGTATCCCCGTTCCGGTGGAAGGTGCCGAGGGCAAAGTGCTTTACGTATGGTTCGACGCCCCTATCGGCTACATCAGCAATACGAAAGAGTTGCTTCCCGACTCGTGGGAAAAATGGTGGAAAGATCCGGAGACACGTCTGGTTCACTTCATCGGAAAGGACAATATCGTGTTCCACTGCATCGTATTCCCTGCTATGCTGAAAGCGGAAGGCAGCTATATCCTTCCTGATAACGTGCCCAGCAATGAGTTCCTGAACTTGGAAGGCGACAAGATTTCCACTTCCCGCAACTGGGCGGTGTGGCTGCACGAATATCTGGCGGACTTTCCCGGCAAACAGGATGTGTTGCGCTATGTGCTTACAGCCAACGCTCCGGAGACTAAGGACAACGACTTCACTTGGAAAGATTTTCAGGCACGCAACAACAACGAGCTGGTAGCCGTATACGGCAACTTCGTGAACCGCGCCTTGCAACTCACCAAGAAATACTTCGACGGTACAGTACCCGCAGCAGGCGAATTAACCGACTATGACAAGGAAACCCTTAAAGAGTTCGCCGATGTGAAAGCAGAAGTGGAAAAACTGCTCGACGTATTCAAATTCCGCGACGCACAGAAAGAAGCCATGAACCTGGCACGCATCGGCAACAAATACCTGGCAGATACCGAACCCTGGAAACTTGCCAAAACAGATATGTCACGTGTAGCCACCATTCTGAACATTTCCTTACAGTTGGTTGCCAACCTTGCCATTGCTTTCGAGCCGTTCCTGCCCTTCAGTAGTGAAAAACTTCGCAAAATGCTGAACATGGACAGTTTCGACTGGGCAGAACTGGGACACACCGACCTGCTTCCCGCCGGACATCAACTGGCAGCGCCCGAACTTCTGTTTGAAAAGATCGAGGACGACGTTATCCAAGCGCAGGTGGACAAACTGCTCGCTACCAAGAAAGCCAATGAGGCCGCCGGCTACAAGGCCAATCCTATCAAGTCCGTTATCTCATTCGAAGATTTTGAGAAACTGGATATTCGCGTAGGAACCGTATTGGAATGTGAGGCCGTACCCAAAATGAAAAAGCTATTGAAGTTCAAGATAGCCGACGGACTGGAAAACCGCACCATCGTCAGCGGCATCGCACAACACTATCAACCGGAAGAGCTGGTAGGCAAGCAAGTGCTGTTCATTGCCAACCTCGCTCCCCGCCAATTCAAAAACGGGCTGGTGAGCGAAGGCATGATACTTTCCGCCGAAAACTATGACGGTGCATTGGCCGTCACCTCACTGCTGCGCGAAGTGAAGCCGGGCAGTGAAGTGAAATAAAAGGTTTGCACTAATTTCCGGTCATGTAGCATGAAGGAGTCGTCATTAAAAGCAAAAACCGCTAAAGGATTGTTTTGGGGAGGCGTAGGCAACGGGCTGCAGCAACTTTTCAATCTGTTCTTCGGGATTTTCCTTGCGCGACTTCTTGATGCTTCGGACTACGGGATGATTGGCATGCTTGCAATCTTCTCGGCCATTTCAAGCGTCATTCAAGAAGGTGGATTCGGCGCAGCCCTCATCAATAAGGAGAAGATAACCCAAGAAGACTGCAACGCTGTCTTTTGGTTCAGCCTAAGCGCCGGATTTTGCCTGTATATCTTGCTCTTTCTCAGCGCTCCGTTCATCGCCGGTTTCTATGGGATTCCCGAACTGGCCCCTCTTTCCCGTTTCATGTTTCTGGGCTTTCTGATAGGTTGTACAGGTACTGTGCATGGGGCCATCTTCACCAAACGGCTGATGATCAAAGAGAAGATACACATCAATCTGATTGCCTTGTTCTGCTCGGGATGCATAGGCTTGGCAATGGCATATTGCGGAATGGCATATTGGGCGATAGCCACACAGCAGGTCAGTTACATGCTGCTGATGGTAAGCATGCTATGGTACAAGTCACCTTGGAAGCCGACACTCCAGTTCAGTGCCGCCCCCCTGAAAGAAATGCTGCCATTCAGCATCAAAATTGCCTTTACCAACATCTTCAACCAAATCAACCAGAACATACTGACCGTATTGATGGGAAAATACTATACTTCCCGGCAAGTGGGCTACTACACCCAAGGAAACAAATGGATGATGATGGGAAGTTCGCTTGTGACAAGCATGGTGACCAACGTTGCCCAGCCCGTACTGATACAGGTATCGTCCGAAGTGGAGAGGCAAAAGAATGTTTTCAGGAAAATGCTGCGCTTTGTCTCATTCATATCCTTCCCCGCCATGCTGGGACTGGCATTGATAGCTCCTGAACTCATTACGATCACCATAACCGACAAATGGCAGGCCAGCGTACGCATCCTTCAGCTGCTATGCGTTTGGGGAGCCGTTATCCCTATCAACAGCCTATATTCGAACATGATTATCAGCCGGGGACAGTCCCAAGTTTACATGTGGAATACGGTTGCACTCGGCATTCTCCAGATATTGGCCCTCATATTCATGAGCCGCTACGGCATCTTCGCCATGCTGGCCACCTTTACGACAATCAATGTCATGTGGCTGGGAATATGGAACGCCTTTGCACGAAAAAGCATCGGACTCCAATATTCCGAGATGCTGAAAGACCTGTTGCCATTCCTCATGGCAGCAATCGCAACAACAACGGTGACTTACGTGTTGACCCAAAACATTACCAACCCCTACATGTCCCTCGCATGCAAAACGGCACTTGCCGTCCTGCTTTATGCAACCATCATGTGGGCAGGAAAATCGGTTATTTTTAAGGAGTCCATCAGATATATCCTGAAAAGGGAAAGCAAATAAGAAGAAAAACATCATGGAATACATCACTCATGTAGAAACAAATAAAAGAACGCTGTTTTGGACGTTTATCAGATACATCAGATATGCGATGTCCTTTCTCTGCCTCAATATGCAGAAGAAAACCGGAAAACAGCAAAAGAAATACACCGTAGCCGTCTGCGCCATATTCAAGAATGAGAGTGTTTTCCTGAAAGAATGGCTGGAGTACCATCTGCTGATAGGCGTAGAACATTTCTATCTGTACAACAATTTTTCGGAGGACAATTATCAGGACATCCTTGCTCCCTATATAGAGAAAGGACAAGTCACCCTGACGGAATGGCCCGTACAATTCGGCCAACTGCCGGCCTACAAAGATTGTTTCCAAAAAGCAAAAGACGAGACACGCTGGATAGCCTACATTGATTTGGATGAATTCATTTGCCTGCGCCGGGAACAAAACATACGGAACTGGATACAGAAATACGACAAGTATCCCACCGTCTATGTGAACTGGAAACAGTTCGGTACATCGGGCAGGCTGCAACATGACGACAGCCAACTGGTGATAGAGCAATATACAGCTTGCTGGCCGCATCCGGTGAACTCCGGCAAGTCCTTTGTCAACACCAGCTATACTTTCCACAGGTTTGAGTGCCACATGTTCTATCCCGACGTACGTTTCTTAGGGATAAAGACAACGATACTCCCTGTCAACGAGTTTAAAAAGTTTATACACTATTGGATTATGCGGTCGCCCCGGAAAGGAGAATCCGAAATACAGATTAATCACTATTACAACCGTTCATACGCACAATATCTCTACAAGACCCTGCATCGCGGAGATGCCTGTTCCGCCGACAGCCAAAAAGGAAGAGAGAAGCAAGGTCTCTTTGAATGGACCGAAACCCTCAACACATCAAGGGACTACACCATACAACGCTTCCTCCTGCTGCTAAAGCTAAGGATGCAGTAGCTCACAGAAACTTACTGACGGTGTCTTCCAGCACTCCGTTATCTTCCAGCAGCTTCTCCACAAACTCGCGGAAAGCGCCGTAGCCGCCATGCGCAGCCGTCACGTACTTCACCTCGCGTTTTACATATCCGGGCGTATTGGCAGGAGAAGCGCTGTAACCTACCAGACGCAGCAACGGCAAGTCATTCAAATCATCGCCAATGAAAGCCACTTCATCCAATGAAATGCCCAGTTCGCGACAAAGTTCCCTTGCCTGTGCCACCTTATCCTTTACTCCCAGATAACAATACTTGATTTTCAGCTTATCAGCACGTTTCTGCACGATTTGCGTGTTTTCTCCGGTCATAATAGCTACGGGTATGCCCAGCTCGCGCAGGAAAATCACCCCCCAGCCGTCTTTTACGGAAAAACGCTTCATAACATCACCGTCGGCGGTATAATACATTCCACCGTCGGTCCACACACCGTCTATATCGGTAATTACTAACTTCGGTAACATAAGCGTGCCAAACTTTAAATGATAGAATCGGGATAAATAATCTCGTTGCGTGGTATCTCTTTCCGCACTTGGCGGCCTACCACCTTATCGCAGTCCGCCCACTTGAATCCGTCGCCCGGGCTGAGCAAGTGAATATCCTCCTCCTTAATAATATCTCCGGGATGCAACGCCTTATTCGTGGCAATGGAACGCTCCAGCTTCACTTTGGCAGCAGCAACAGCAGGATCGATATACAATTCTTCCCTACCCAGCCAATGCTCGGCTATGCGGATGTCGCGAATCATGCGGTTCACCCCGTCCGGCCCTAAGGAGCCTTGCTGGTCTGTGCCTTTCATACGGCGGTCGATGGTGATGTGCTTCTCTATAATCTCCGCCCCCATGCCTACGGCAACCACCGGAGCTGCAATACCGATGGTATGGTCGGAGAAACCGATAGGATACTGCCCGTAATGGCGCTTCAGATAGGCAATCGTTTTCAGGTTCAGGTTGTCCGGCCGGGTGGGATATTGCGACACGCAATGCAATATGGATATATCGTTGTGATAGCGGGTAATCACCTCCAAGGCATCGTCCAACTCTTTCTTCCCTGCCATGCCGGTGGAGAGAATAATGGGTATTTTGGTTTCGGCCATCACCTCCAGCAACGGCAGGTTGGTAAGGTCGCGACTCGCCACCTTCAGGCGGTCGGGAGTGAAGAGTTTCAGCAGAGACATGCACCCCTTTGAGCACAGGGTCTCCACAAAGTCCAATCCCAATGACTTGGCGTGCTTATAAACATCGAAATGCTCCTCGTCCGTCAGCTCCAAGTAAGCGCGATGCTCGCCATAGGTACGGCCGAAAGAGTGAGGAGAGTCGTAGGGGCGATTCATCTGCGAATCGGTCAGTTCTTCGCTCAAGTCCCGTTTGGTCATCTTCACCGCATCCATAGGGCGCAGTTCCAGATTAAAGACTTCTTCGCGTACAGGGCGTGACACCAAATCGACAATCAATTTAGCTATATCGACGGAGCCGTTGTGGTTCTGTCCTATTTCTCCGATAATGTATGTACTCTTCATTCAGCAATTGTTATTATAATCAGTATGGGAGTATATCTTACTTTTCGTTCCTCGCAATATTCTCCAACATCCTAACGCGATACTCCGGATGCTTTTCCACCAACCTGAGCAGTGCGTGGATACTGCGGTCGGTCTGTTCATAGAAAGCGGCATAAAGCTCTTGCAACAAAGTGAAATCCTCCATTGTGTCAAGCGTAAAGCGAAGGTCCAACCTCCCTTCCAATTCATCGGGCAACGGCAGCAGACGGACGCTGAATACTTCGGGATGCGTATAGAGATAAATCGTAACGTGCTCTATATACAGCTTTTCCTGCGTGGCAGCAGCGGCGCGACGCAAGGCATCAGTTGTCGTCAACTCGGCAAACAGTCCTAAATGCGACTTGATGGTAGGGCGACCGTCAGCAAAGCCGTAGGCGATGTAGTCCGCCGGCCGGGCATCATGTTCCCTGAAGAAAGCCGGGAAAGTGTCCGGACGCAGAAAAGGATTGTCCGAACAAACGCGGATAAAGCGGTCGAGATTGAACTCCGCAGCCGCTTGTACGAAACGGTCGAGTACGTTGTTCTCGTCCCCCCGGTAGCAACAGATACCCGCTTCGCGGGCAACCTCTTCCAATATACCATCCTGCGGGCGGTCCGTAGTGGCAAGGACAATTGTCTTACCGGCGCAAGCCTGCTTGATATTGCCGATTAAGATGTCGATAATACGCTGCTCACCATAGAAAGGAAGCAATATTTTGTTATGCAGCCGGGTCGAACCGGTACGCGCCTGAATGATAATTCCGTCTCTCATATTTTCATTCGTTTAAAAGCATCTATATAACTGCCCGGAGTAATGTTAATCACCTCCTTGCCCAACTTCCGCGCATAGTCTTCGAGCACGAAGTAGGACTTGAAAGCAACATACATATGATAAAGTATAGTATACAACCGGGCACTGTTCAGGTTCTCCTGCTTCACCGTTGCTGCCTGTGACTTGTTCTGGTCATAAAAATGTTTCTGGTGCATCAGCACCACGTTGTCATCCGTCACTGTAATTTCGGGCAGCCAAGAATGGTCTGCTCCCGCCAGATAGATTTTCCTGAAAGGCAGGCGCAGTCCTATGGCTATGGAAGGTATCAGTACGTTGTGCGGACGCGGCACTCCCCACCCTCTATTGAAAATCCAATTGCAGAAACCTTGAAAACCTTCAATCGGAGTGGTGTTGTAAATGCAGAGCCTGATGTTGGGATTGCCTGCCAGCATCGGCTGCCATTCCTTGTTTTTCAAGGCGCGTGCCGGAACAAAGAAATTCATTGGCCAAGTGGTTTTTTCAGCAAGCGTTTGAAACAGTTGCACCCGCTTCTCAGGAACAATCCAGAACAAAGGATCGGCTATGAGGTAGATTTCTGGCCGAAGCTGTTCGAACATCGGGGAAGTGGCGCAAAAGTTCACTGCCAACAGCGTCTTTCCTTTTATAAACTCCGGAGCTTCCTGCACCGTACGGCTCAGCGAAGGGCCGTTGGCCAGTATCAGCAGCTCTTCCGGATTACCGAACGATGACGGTAAATGCGTATGCCACTTGGACTGCAGCAATATCTTCACCACACTGAGGAAACTTTGCCACAACTGCCCCAACCATTTCATTCCTTTTTCTCCCATTGATACAAACAATATAATGTGATGCAAAGATAGAGAGTTTAGCGATTACAGACTAAAAAAATAGAGGAATTTATGGAATAGAAAGCAGCAAAAGCAGTACTTTTGCACCAGATAAGGGCGCGCAATGCTATCGGATAGCAAGCTATCCAAGAAAGATAAATTTATGAGAGTACTATTAATCAATACATCCGAACGTATCGGTGGAGCAGCCGTAGCAGCCAGCCGACTCATGGAATCGCTCAAGAACAACGGCATCAAAGCCAAACTCCTGGTGCGCGACAAGCAGACAGACCGGATTACCGTAGTTTCATTAAGCCACAACTGGCGTATGGTGTGGAAATTCGTATGGGAACGTATCGTCATATGGAAAGCCAACTGCTTCAAAAGAGACAACATCTTTGCCGTTGACATCGCCAACACCGGTACGGACATCACCACACTGCCGGAGTTCCAACAAGCAGACATCATTCACCTCCACTGGATCAACCAGGGAATGTTATCCCTGAAAAATATCGAAAACATCCTTGCCTCAGGCAAACCTGTCGTATGGACCATGCACGACATGTGGCCCTGTACAGGCATCTGCCACCATGCCCGCGAATGTATCCGCTATCAGCAAGAATGTCATAACTGCCCCTTCATCTATGGCAATGGCGGCAAGAAAGACCTCTCCTACCGGACTTTCCACAAGAAACAGGACTTGTACAAAGGACGACACATCAACTTCGTGACATGCAGCCACTGGCTGGAAGGTCTGGCCAATAAAAGTGCCCTGCTCACCGGACATACAGTCACCTGTATCCCCAACCCCATCAACACGAACCTATTTAAACCGCATAATAAACAAGAGGCGCGTAGCAAATGCAACCTGCCGCAAAACACCAAACTTGTGCTGTTCGGTTCCGTAAAAATAACAGATAAGCGGAAAGGAATTGACTACCTGATAGACTCGTGCAAATTACTGGCAGAGAAACATCCTGAATTGAAAGAAAAACTCGGTGTCGTTGTTTTCGGCAAGGAATCGCAACAATTGGCCAACCTACTGCCTTTCAAGGTCTATCCACTGGATTTTGTCAGCAACGAGCATCAATTAGTGGATATTTACAACGCAGTAGACCTTTTCGTCACCCCTTCATTAGAAGAAAACCTGCCTAATATGATAATGGAAGCCATGGCATGCGGAATTCCTTGCGTCGGTTTCAATGTGGGCGGCATTCCCGAAATGATAGACCATTTGCACAATGGCTATGTGGCGCAATATAAATCGTCCGAAGATTTTGCCAACGGCATCTATTGGACATTGACCGACCCGGATTATCCCAACCTCTGCGAACAAGCCTGCCGAAAAGCCGTCACTCACTATTCGGAGAGCACGATTGCCAAAAAATATATTGACCTGTATAATAAAGTCACCGGAAGAAATGCATAATCATCCCACCCCGAAATTCAGCATCATCACTGTGACCTACAACGCCGAAGCAGTATTGGAAGATACCATCCAAAGCGTCATCTCACAGACCTATCACCACGTGGAGTACATCATCATCGACGGAGCATCCAAAGATAAAACGCTTTCCATTGCAGACAGGTACAAGGAGCACATCGCACAAGTAGTGAGCGAGCCGGACAAAGGCCTGTACGACGCCATGAACAAGGGTATCCGGCTGGCTACGGGCGATTATCTCTGCTTCCTCAATGCCGGCGACAGCTTCCATGAAGATGACACGCTGCAACAAATGGTGCATACGCTGACCGGCAACCAGCTCCCCGACGTATTGTACGGTGAAACGGCCCTGGTAGATAAGGAAGGACACTTCATCCGTATGCGCCGTCTCTCCGCTCCGGAGACGCTGACATGGAAAAGTTTCAAACAAGGAATGCTGGTGTGCCACCAAGCCTTCTTTGCCAAACGCAGCTTAGTGGAACCGTACAACCTGAAATACCGCTTCTCCGCCGACTTCGATTGGTGCATCCGAATTATGAAGAAAGCACAAAGGCTGCATAATACCCACCTTACAATAATAGATTATCTTGAAGAAGGGATGACCACCCAAAATAGGAAGGCGTCACTCAAAGAACGTTTCCGCATCATGGCGCAACATTACGGCTTGATAAGTACGGTGGCACATCATGCCTGGTTTGTACTAAGGGCGGTACTGAAGAAGTAACCTGTTTCTTCAATACGCCAAACAACCCTTTGGGCACATACAAACCGTTAACAATACCTGCCTCAGGGTTGAAGCAAAGAACGTAATTCCCGTACCCCTTCCGAAGCCCCTTTCTGAATGACGTGTATCCGACGCATGGAATGTACATCTACCGGTTTAGGGTCTATCAGATACACCTCAGCCTCACGAGGCACATAATTGAGCAGTCCGGCAGCCGGGTATACATTCATCGACGTACCGATAATAACGAATATATCCGCTTTTTCCACGTAGTTGACAGCCGTTTCAATCTCAGGAACAGGTTCTCCAAACCAAACAATAAACGGACGAAGCTGAGTGCCGTCACCGGCCTTATCTCCAAACTTCACTTCATATTCATCCGGCTTCAGTTCTTTTATGTAATGGGGGTTATAAGGGTCGCGACTGGAGCAGACCTTCGTCAGTTCACCATGCAGGTGAATAATGCGCCTACTCCCGGCACGTTCATGCAAATTGTCAATATTCTGAGTCACAACCGTCACATTGAAGTCCGCTTCCAATTCAGCAAGCCCGAGATGTCCGTCATTCGGCCTTACCTCCAGTAACTGTTTGCGACGCTCATTATAAAAGTTGATAACCAACTCCGGATTACGGGCATACCCCTCGGGAGTAGCTACCTGCTCTACCGGGTACTTATCCCACAGCCCGCCCGCATCACGAAAAGTACTGATACCACTTTCTGCACTCATACCGGCGCCGGATAAAACAACCAAGTTCTTCATCTCTTTATCTCCTTAAAATTCATATAGACATACAAATGTATGAATAATACCTGAAAAGAAGAAGTTATTTTCGCTTGCTAAGATTTTTTAATCTCAAAAAAACAAAATCATTCAAATAAAAGACGTATTTTTGCCATTCGTTAATTTGCAATGGGCTGGAAAAGAAATCATTTCAGCCGTCAACAAAATCAATTTATGGACAAATTCAGTTATGCTATCGGCCTCGGAATAGGTCAAAATCTTTTAAGTATGGGTGCTAAGGGCATCGCAGTAGATGACTTTGCACAAGCAATCAAAGATGTCTTGGAAGGCAACCAAACGGCTATCAGCCATACGGAAGCCCGCGAAATAGTAAACAAATATTTCGAAGAATTGGAACAAAAAATGAATGCCGCCAATATTGAAACCGGCAAGAAGTTCCTCGAAGAAAACAAAAAACGCCCGGAAGTAGTTACCCTGCCCAGCGGACTCCAATATGAGGTCATCAACGAGGGTAACGTAGGCACATACGCAAAAGCCACCGATCAGGTACAATGTCACTACGAGGGTACATTGATTGACGGAACACTGTTCGACAGCTCTATCAAACGGGGACAGCCTGCTACATTCGGTGTGAGCCAGGTAATTCCAGGCTGGGTGGAAGCTTTGCAACTGATGCCTGAAGGAGCTAAATGGAAACTTTACATCCCCAGCGAATTGGCTTACGGAGCACAAGGAGCAGGCGAAATGATTCCGCCGCACAGCACGCTCATATTTGAAGTAGAACTACTTAAAGTATTAAATAAATAATTTTAAAAGCAAAATGAAAAAAGTAACATTTATTATGGCTCTTGCAGCTGCTGCCGGTTTGGCTTCTTGCACTGCACAAAGTCCGAAAGCAAATCTGAAAACGGACGTTGATTCATTATCTTACGCTATCGGTATGGCACGTACCGAAGGTTTGGATCAGTATCTTGCACAACAAGGCATCGATTCTACCCAAATGGCACAGTTCCTGAAAGGTTTCAACGAAGGTGCATCTAAAATCGAAAAAAATGATATTGCTTACATGGCAGGTCTGCAAATCGGACAAATGGTAAGCAAACAATGGGTAGAAGGTTTCAACCAACAGATTTTCGGTGGAGACTCTACACAAACTATCAGTCGTGAGAACCTGTTGGCAGGTTTCGTTGCCGGAGTTGTCGGTAAAGGTATCATGACCAAAGAAGAAGCTCAAACTTTCATGCAGACTCAAATGGATGCAGTAAAAGCTAAAGCAATGGAAAAGAAATATGCCGACAACAAAGCTGCCGGTGAAAAATTCCTTGCAGAAAACAAAACCAAAGAAGGTGTCGTAACCACTCCAAGCGGTCTGCAATACAAGATTATCACTAAAGGTACAGGTGCAATCCCTGCTGATAGCAGCAAAGTGAAAGTAAACTACAAAGGTACATTGATTGACGGAACAGAGTTCGATAGTTCTTACAAACGTAACGAACCCGCTACGTTCCGCGCTAACCAAGTTATCAAAGGTTGGACTGAAGCCCTCACTATGATGCCGGTAGGTTCTAAGTGGGAACTTTACATCCCGCAAGACCTGGCCTACGGAGCAAGAGAAACCGGTGGTCAAATCAAACCGTTCTCTACTTTGATTTTCGAAGTAGAACTGGTAGGTATCGAAAAATAAGACAATAACACAATTAAATGATAGGGCGGTGAAGCGACAATACTTCACCGCCCTATTTTATTATCACCCTACCAATTTATCACCTCATCGTCTCCTATCACTTTATCACCTTATCCCCCTATCACTTTATCGTATTATCACTTTTATTTTTTTTTCTTTCCATTTTATAGATAAATTAAAATAAAGTCTTATATTTGCTTACTATTTGATAACAACAAGAACTTTACTTATTTACTATTATGGAAAAAATAGACAATCTTGATCGGCAGATTCTGGAAATCATTTCCCAAAATGCCCGTATTCCTTTTAAGGATGTAGCAGCTGAATGCGGTGTATCACGTGCCGCAATTCACCAACGTGTGCAGCGCTTGATTGATTTGGGCGTCATTGTTGGCTCCGGTTATCATGTAAATCCCAAGTCTTTGGGTTACAGAACTTGTACTTATGTAGGAATCAAACTGGAAAAAGGTTCTATGTATAAGGCTGTTGTTGCCGAAATGCAAAAGATCCCCGAAATTGTAGAATGTCATTTTACCACCGGTCCGTACACTATGCTAACTAAAGTATATGCACGCGACAACGAACATCTAATGGATCTGCTGAATAATAAAATGCAGGAAATCCCCGGTGTTACTGCAACAGAAACCCTAATCTCATTGGAGCAGAGCATCAAGAAAGAAATTCCTATTTGTCCGGAAAAGTAAGATAAATAAAGTGAAAGTGATAAGATAATAGCGTGTATTATTGTGGTCGTTGTGCTATTATCTTATCACTTTTTCATCTCCTTATGCTTGACTATTTTATCACTCTATAACCTTATCATAAACATGGATTTCTTAAACGAATATCATCTGACAGGACTTGTAATCGGTATCTGTACTTTTCTCATCATAGGCATCTTCCACCCCATAGTAGTAAAAGCAGAATATTATTGGGGAACTAAATGCTGGTGGATTTTTCTGCTATTGGGAATTGTCGGCGTCATTGCCTCCCTCTATACTGAAAACATCCTGATTGCCTCGCTTCTTGGTGTATTCGCATTCTCGTCATTTTGGACTATTAAAGAAGTCTTTGAACAGGAAGAACGTGTGAAAAAAGGTTGGTTCCCCAAAAATCCTAAACGAACATATAAATTCTAAGCAAAAGAGGTTCGCATTTTTATCTGAAAAGTTTGCATATTTCAAGAGAAAATACTACTTTTGTCCCCGCTATCCGATATAAGGATACACCGGACTTGTAGCTCAGTTGGTTAGAGCAACAGACTCATAATCTGGAGGTCCCTGGTTCAAGCCCAGGCTGGTCCACTTTGAAAATCAAGCACTTACAGAGTTTCTGTAGGTGCTTTTTCTTTTACAGGTGACCTTCAGGTGACCTTTTTGAAGCGAAACTCTGCAAGAGTGACCTTTTGAAATTGCATGGGATTGCAGAGAATTTTTATAGATTTTTATTCTATGGTGAACTTGACACTGCGGAATGTGATGCACATTTTAGGCCGAAATAGGATTTCCCACTAAGCATATTTGTAAGTCGTTGAAAACATCTTTGGTATGGGAATGGTCAATCTGCAAGCTTTCCAGTCTGTCCGTTTTCATTCGTATATTCCATTTTGGTAGTCGCGCAAATATTGCGTAAAAGTCTTTCCAGTTTCACGTTTAAAGAAACGCATCAGATGACTCGGGTCGGAGAAATGAAACTCTTCGGCCAGCTGGTTCACGTTTCGGTTAGCAAACAGTAACTCATTCTTCAATTCTTCCAACAGACGCTGCTTGAGCAGATGATTGGCAGATACGCCGAATTGACTCATCACGGAACTGTTTAACGTAATACGGCTCACACGGAGCATATCCGCATATTCCTGCACCCGCTGTTTCGTACGGATATTCTTTTCCAGCAAGTCCTTAAACTGGAATGCGTAATTGTTTTTAGGTACATCAATCGGTAAATGATAAGTGGCGGCATACGCCCGGTTGATAATAACCAATAAGTAGTAAAGCACAGATACAATGAGATTATAAGTATCGGCAACAGGATGCAGAAGCTCCTGCTTTATGATTCCTAAAAGACGAATATACTCCGCCATGCTTTCCGGCGAAGCAAACAGATAGGGAGGCGTGTCGGTCTGATAATAATACAGCAAGCGGTACACAAAAAACTTGTCCGCTATGAATGTGCGCATAAAATCCTCGCGGAATATAAGAAAAGAGTAATCTAGTTCTGCTTCATCCACGTGCCATTCCTGCTGCTGATGCGGCGAGAGGAGCAATACCATATTGGCATGCAATTCAAATTTGCGGAAATTCAGCAGCAGATACCCATTGGCCTTACGAAAAAAATAGAAGCTAAAAAAATCTGTTTTAAACACCCGGTTTTCCGTCAGGACACCACATACATCGCTACTGTAGCCTGAGTTGATATAAAAGTCCACACCACAGCGTGTCTTGCTAAAAGGAACGCTGACCAGACGTTCAGGATTGACGATTTTATCCATTGATTTCGTTTTTTGGGGCAAATATACTATTTTTTATTTATCAAAATGGCATATATTCCTGTTTTTAAGGCATAATGCATCCGATTTTTTTTACCGAACTTTGCGGCTATAATCAATACAATAAATTATGATGGAAGAAAAAGTAACAATTCGATTGATCCGTAATGCAACATTGCGAATCCATTATGCTGGAAAAGAGATACTTGTTGACCCCATGCTTGCCGGAAAAGGCACTTTACAGTCGGCTCTAGGTGTGTATAAGACCCCAAGAGTACACCTCACGATGCCGATGAATGAAATTGCGGACGGTCTGGATATGGTATTGTTGACACACAACCATATTGACCATTACGACCCGACAGTGAAACAGCATTTAGCGAAGAACATCCTGTTCCTGACACAACCGCAAGATAAAGAGAGTATTACACAGGATGGTTTTACAAATGTAGAAAGCATTGAAAAAGATAAAGCTATTGGAAATTTAACCATTCATCGCATCCAAGGACACCATGGCTTCGGAAAGATTGGAGAAATGATGGGGCCGGTATCAGGCTATGTACTTACTGCACACGGTTTCCCTACTATTTATATAATGAGTGACTGTAAATGGGAAGACTGTATCCGTCAGGCCATTGAACAATTTTCTCCAGATTACATCATAGTGAACAGTGGAGGTGCAATTTTTCCTGAATTTTCTCAAACAGAAGGTTCTATCATTCCAGATGAGCAAGAAGTTATGACAATGCTCGATGAACTTCCCGCCCACATCAAACTAATAGCAGTCCACATGGAAGCTACCGATCATGGGCAGACTACACGCGCAATTCTGCGTAACGAAGCCATGCATCACAAAATAGAAATGAGTCGCCTGATTATTCCAGAAGATGGAGAAACAATAATATTATGAGCGACTTCTCTGATTGGGAAACAGCCTGAAAAGAGGGTTACGAATGGATTGTTATAGGAACGGAAACAGGCAAAAGGAAAGGGAAAGTAGATGCCAATCCTGAATGAGTACGTCATATTGTAGAACAGGCGAAAAGAAATTATATTTTGGTATTTATGAAAGAATACCTTTTGCCTATAATGGGAGAATACCGAATGATTCAAGAACTACCGAAACAATTTATAGAAAAAATATGGAAAAGGAAATAATCAGAGAAATAGATGTACAGAATGTCATGACTAAATCCTCATTACCAGTAGGGGGCTTCTCTGTCAATCCTTATGTAGGTTGTCCTCATGCTTGTAAGTACTGCTATGCTTCATTCATGAAACGTTTTACAGGGCATACAGAGCCTTGGGGTACGTTTCTGGATGTAAAGCATTGGAAACCTATTGATAATCCGCATAAATATGATGGACAACGGATTGTTATCGGTTCTGTAACAGACGGATACCATCCGTATGAAGAAGATTTTTGCAGAACCCGTAAACTGCTGGAAGAGTTAAAAGGCACTAATGCTGAAATCATGATTTGTACTAAGTCAGATTTGGTTTTGCGTGATCTTGATTTACTTAAAGGCTTTCAGAAAGTGACAGTATCTTGGTCAGTTAACACACTCGATGAACAGTTCAGATGTGATATGGATCGTGCCGTAAGCATTGAGCGAAGACTTAAAGCCATGAAACAGATCTATAATGCAGGCATACGCACCGTGTGTTTTATTTCACCGATTTTTCCAGGAATTACAGATGTGAAAGCTATCGTTAATCGGGTAAAAGATTATGCAGATTTGATATGGCTGGAAAATCTGAATCTTCGTGGACAATTTAAGAGAGACATCATGGGGTATATACGGGAAAAGCATCCGGAGCTTGTAGCCTTGTATGATGATACCTACAACAAGAAACGAAAAGATTACTGGCAGGTCTTGGAACAGGAAGTAGCTGCGTTTGCTCAAGCGGAAGGTTATCCTTATCGTATAAACGATTTACCATACGGGCGTTCTCAAAAAGGAAAACCTGTTATAGTAAACTATTTCTATCATGAAAAAATTAGGCTAAAAAAATAGGATCATTTGATTGATTTGATAAATTTACTGATAGCCTGTCTTGTCATTTGTTTGAAAAAACGCATCAGGTGGTTAGGCTCAAAGAAATGCAAACGATAAGCCGTCTCTTTAACTGACAATCTAGAAAACAAGAGATCGCTTTTTCCCTCTTGCAATAGACGCTGTTTCAGCAAAAGAGCGGAAGATAAGTCAAATTCACGCATAACGGTAGTGTAAACTGAACTGTATCACGGCTCTGTTTACACTACCGAATTTCTCCATGATTGAAAGTATTCCTCCAAAAGGAGTGAGTTTCTCTGATTTAATTGCCATGTCATATAGTTCTTATCTACGTATTCCTACCTGATTTTGTTCTATTTTCCAATCATAAGCCCCATTAGCGACATCAGCAACCTCCTTGTAGGTCTGCCGATGTTTTATTTTATCAAAAGACTGTCGGCTGTCCGCATAGTCGCAAAGCCATCTTCCGATTGTTTGCTGCTGCTCTTTGGTCTTGCCATAGCTCTGCATCACGCTCTTGATGTCAGCAGCTTCATCACTGCCAAAGATAGACTTGTATTTGTCCGTGCTGTAGTGAATAATTGCATCAATGGCACGTTTGAATACCTCACTGGCAGCATAGAGCATATCGGCAATAATAGCAAAAACCAGCTTGCGTGAATTCAACTCACCTTGCAATCGGCTGATGGTCTTGTCTTTCTCCGCATTGGCAAGTTTGACCGCATTATTGATGCGCAGTTGCACATTTTCGTTTAGACTGTTAAGTTCTTTAATAGCCTTGTCACGTTCTGAAGCAATAGAACAACTTTGCGCAATGACATTATCACGTTGCGCTTCGGCTTTCTGCTTTTCCAAAGCCAGTTCCTTTGTCTGCTTCTCCACCTCTTTGATGACAGTCGGCCTAAACGCCTTTTTAAGGCGATCATATTCCTGTGCGAGCAGCTTGTACTCCATTTCAAGAGTGGCAGTCTTACCAATACCGACCAGACTGCCGACACTATCCAAGATACCGTCCACCATGTTTCTGCGGATTGCATCACGCTTTTTCTGCTTGTCGGCTATCTCGCTGTCAAGTGCCGCACTCCGTTCAGATTTAGCCTTATTCTCAACCTCTATGGAGTTGCGCTCGGCTTCGGCTTTCGCTTTGGCGGTGACAGCTTTTTCCTTTTCTGCTTTAGCTTGCTCCGCTTCCTGCTTCTGCTTGGCTATGATGAAGTCCGTCCTTTCCAAATGCTTCTTACCTGTAAGATCTTTTGATATACCCCTTTCCATCTCTAAGCACTCAGCCAAAAGCGTCTGCATCTCGCCCATGCATTTCTCGTCCAGTTTGCAGGATTTTCCAGTATCGTGGTTCATCCAATCCCATACGATATGGGCGTGAAGATTGGGCATCCATGTGGCGGTATCTCCGAGATTGCCGTAATGCCCCTCGTCACGGTGGATGAAGATTTGCAAAGCTGTGATACCCCAATGTTCCTTACACTCCTCACAAAAATGCTGCAACTGCTCCAACGTGGTATCATCTTTGATTACCACGACACCCTCTTTGAGTGGGGTGCTGCCACGCACGATAGTCACCTTGCCTGTCTTCTTGTTCATTCGTTCACGGTCTTTGGTCTGCATTTTCCGACCAGTCTTTTCCTTGACCATTTGGGCAATCTGATTGTAGCGGTCAGTTAATGAGCTGTTGCCCAATTCAGGTGCTACCCATACTTCGTTTGAAGCCATAAGGTCAGTACGGACATAAAGCCTCTCTTTGTTGATATGAGCGAGGTATTCTGCTGCTCTTTTGTTATGTGCCTCACTACTACCAATGTTACAGGGTTTGATATTAATGGATGTTTTCTGTGCCATTTTACTTATGCTTTTAGAGATTTATATTAAAAAGGGTTATTAGGGCAAAGCCTTAATCGGAGGGTGCAGGGAGAGGGTCACTTCCTGCTCGGGGTTTTCAGGGGTGAAGCCTCTGAACGGAGTTTCCAAAGAGAGGGTCACTCTTTGGTCGGGTTGCATAGGACTGACAGTCCTTGCCGGGTTCTTAGGGCAGCGTCCTAAGTGGGACGGGGCAACGCCCAGCCCCTCGGGAGAGCCCACAACTTCGGGAGCAAAGTGGAGAAGTTATAGTGGGCTATATCAGGGCAAGCCCTGTCATGTACGCCACACCTCTTTGCCTCCAGCCGCCAAGTCAGAATTTGTTTCTTCCCTTTTGTTGGAATGCCATGCTTTTGTTCATCAGATACTCGTTGAGATCTTTGTATTCTTCATACTCATTTGAGGCATCAGTACATTTGTCTCCCAATGCTTTCATTATCTGCCAGGTAGCCATTCTGCCAGTTTTGTCATTATCCAAGTGGCAGCATATTTGAGAATACTTATTGAGCATGGAGAGAGCACTCGGGATGTTTACAATGGAGTTGAGTACCACCGCATCACATTCGCCATGTAGTATGAGATAGGAGAGATAGTCCACGAATCCCTCGAATATGTGACAAGCTGTTTCGTGGTTCCTTATCGTAGTGATTGCTTTCGGAGCAATACATCCCTTGAAGTATGGATTCCGAAGTTCATAGCCACCAGCATCATTCTTGAAGCCAATAGCAAAATATCGCTTACCAGCACTTTTGTAGTGTATTTCCACGCACTGCCTTTTGGCTGTAATAGAACCAATTCCCCTTCCCAAGAGGTATTGTAGCAAAGCAGGATGAGCCAGTTCTTTTACCTCAATATCTTCAAACGAAGTGTGCTTTTGTGGGCAAGTAGATTGAATTGGTATTGTGGGTAGAATGATTGAACGCCCCATCATGTGCAATACTTCTGAAATGTTTTGCGTGTGGTATAGTTGCATCGCCAAATCAATGATGTTACCTCCTTTGCCCAGTGCAAAGTCATACCACACGTTTTTGGTTAAATCCACCTTAAATGATGCGGTTTTCTCCGTATGTAGTGGCGATAAGTACCACCACTTATTTCCTTTTCTGTTTATTGGTTCATATCCCTTGCTTGCAAGGAAGTTGGATATTTGGATTGCCTTTATTTCTTGTATAGTCATAATGTGAGTGATTTGTTGAAATGTTGAGTTGTTGAGAGAATGGGCTGGTGAAAAGAAAAATAGCTTTCTCTTTTGCCCAGTTACACCTCTTGTTGAGTGCTTGTTGAATTGTATTTGTTTGAGTACCAAAGATTAGTCTGTTGTTCTCAACAATTCAACAACTCAACAAAGAATTATAAACCTAAAGAGTCTATAAATTCCTTGGTCACCGTGTAGAAACGTCCCACTCTGCTAATTGAGGAAACACGCCCCGGCTTAGTGTAGTCACATTGATAGGCAAGATAGGTCAGTGCATTGTGAGCAGGGGTAAGTCGCCAGACATCTTTCACGACCTTTCGTATCTGCCATTGCTCCACCTTTACACCGTTCATGGTCAGTAACGGTATTAAGTCTTGAGGGATGAACGACAGCTTGTCAACGTGTTGCGTTTCCATAATGTCACGTATCAGCTCTACCATATCCAACTCCGTATGGTTGCGGTTGCACTGGATAATGCGGTCAAGAGCCTCTGTCCTGATAAGGGTAGGATGAAACCACATACGCCCCTCTTTGTTGGTGGAGAGTGTGCGGTGCTGGAGATAATAGAGGAATGCAGGTATCTGTTCCTTTAGCTTTTGCAGGAAATTGGTATCATCGCTTTCAAGTGGTCGGATTTTACGCACCCAATAGCGGTTTTCTCCCGGGTCAATGATAACAGGGTAAAGTTCGTTGTTGGAACATAGTACGAACTTGGCAAAGAAGTTTACCTCCTGTCTGTCTTTACCCTTGGCCTCTACCTTGTAGGTTTGGGCTGTGCTTAGGTTCTTCAATCGCTCTGAATCTTCTCTACGACTCAACAGCACCTCGTCCACAACGATGAGTAGCTTGCCAGCCCAGTCAGCATTGAACTGGCTCCTGAAATCCTCGTTTGTATTAAAGGTGGCATTGTCCTGAAAGATACTTTTCAGAAAGTTCAGGAAAGTGGTCTTTCCTGTGTTTCGTTCCTCTGACACCAATAACAGGATGGGGAGTTTCTGAGTCGGCTGCATATAAAGCAACTGCATATAGTCCAACCCCAGTTCGTATTGCTCCTCAAAGATGTGGTGTAGCAATTTTTCAATATCTGAGAAATTCCCTTCTGCCGGAACATGGTCAATTGGTTCATACAGATTATAGAAACCTGCAACATCCTTTTGATAGTCTGTGTGACTTGGCACTGTGCAAAAACCATTATATTTATCAATAGTAGGGATATTGTGCTTACCATAATCTTGTCGGATAGTGCCAAAGCTCCATTGCAATCTGCGGGTAGTCATCGTTCCATCTGCCAAAGGCTGCTGCACTACCTTATATATAGTAGTGCCTACTCGAATGTATTGTTCTTCCATAATGCTTGCTTTTAGATTAAACATTTGGATTAACGCTATTAGCAGTTTGTACTTTAGCTTTCAGAAGTGAGGAGATTTCCTTCTTCGAGTAAAGATTACGTCCTCCCAATTTGTGAACTATAATTCTTCCCTCCTTCTGCATACGCCACAAGGTGGTATAGGTTATGTGGAGTCGTTCACATACCTGATCGCGAGTAAAATACTCGTCACTCTCTTCTGGTGTCAAATCGGCCTGTGGCTTTTTCCCAACTAATTCTTCCACCAATTCAGAAACAACCTGTTTCAGGTCATCCTTCTGTAACATTATAAAATTGCCTTGCATATCATGTTGTTTTAATAATTACGCTGCGAAATTACGATGGAATAAAATGAAAGCACCTCGGTAAAAATCATGACGATTTCTGCCGAGGTGCTTTTAACGGAACAGCGTTTCTTTTTAACAAATCAAGCCTTTATGATGCAATCAATATACATCAGGGGAAAGTAAGGTGCGCAGTCTTATGCTTATCAACTTTGCCTGTTCTTTTCCTGTTTGAACAGTCTTTTCTGATAAACTCAAATTATAGTCGTTGCCACGTTCACTGACAATGGCATTATAAAGGGCTTCTCCCCAATCAAAGCCAGACTTAAATCCAAGGGATGGGAATTTTTCCAAGATGGCTGTATGGAAAGTACGATAGTTATAGGTATCATTAAGCAAGCTTCCATTGGTCAGCGCAGCAAAAATATAAGCAAGAATAGAATCCGTATCATTCGTTTCCATCCATTCGGTGAGTATTTTTTCTATCTCGTTGGTAAGAAATTCTGCATGAGGTTGTATAAGCATTTCTTCAAGCAGGACACAGACTTGCTTACGTCCACGTCTGCCTTTACTCTCTTGTAATGCAGAATTAGCTACATCTTTGACTACACGATTGTTTGCTGCTTTCCATGTTCCTTTAGTGTAAGTCGCTTTATCCATACTGGTAAGCATCAAAGAGCGCATAATTTGTTCGCCAAAGTTTTTCTGCCAAAAAGAAGTCTTCTCTCCCATCATTGTTTTAGTTACTAAATCAGCGGACTTCACGAAACCATTATCAAATATCATCCAATAGAACACACTGAACAAGAAAGGATTATTGTGCTGCAATTTATCTTTTGTTTCCTCTTTGTTAAATGTAGAGGCAAACAATTCAGTCAGTTTTTCGTGTGCCTGCTGACTAACATTAGAAAATTGAGCTTTGTTGTAGCTCTCAGTTCCTGGGCATAGGCTTAACAATAATTTGGAGATACCTTTTATACCATCAAGTGACAGCAGTTCTATCAAGTAGGAAAAACCTTTGAAGGCGAAGCTCATGTCACCCTCGTATGCTTTTGTGAAGAGATTTGTGAACTCTTGATATTCTTTCGGGTGTTCGTAATGCCAACGGCGCAAACGCAATAGATTCAGTTCTCGGTCTGATGCCTCTTGAGTTTCCTGCTCTTTATCCTGCAAGTGGAATTTAACCACATCTTTGATATATTGCGCATCCGTAGATTGCTCAAATTTAGTCATGGCACTCTCTATTTCCTTAAACCCATTATCCAATTCCAAATAGCAATGCATACAACAAGCAGCCATATCACCTTCTTCTGCGGCTTTAGAGAAGGTGTTTATTATGTTCTCAACAGGCATATTCTTTGCTGCCATTGCCTCTAAAAGCATATTTTGAAGCGAGTAAGTTTCATCGCATTCTGCCACATTGGTTCCATCTTGTGATAGAATGTTCAATGTGGAATGAATCTTGCTTTTGAACTCTGCATAGATTTCTTGGTTCGCCTCAAACCATTCCTTCATCTTATTGCCCATAAGTGTTATTTTAGCTAATAGGGTTAATCTTTAAGACAAGCCAACGGAATGACTTTCACGCCATCCTGACGAGTGTATGCCATGCTTCCACCAGTCATCACTATCAGCAAATCTGGTTCCCGAATGGGCATCTGTTTCTCTGTTGTGTTATGTTCCTGTATAAGCCTTTTGAGTTCAAGCAGATGCTTGGCTCCATCGTCAATCTCACGACTGCCAAGTTTGCACTCTATCAAGGCATACCGTCCATCTTCCAGATGCAGCACTATATCCGCTTCCAAATCATATCGGTCATGATAATAAGACACGTGACTGTTTAAGTCCATAGTATATGCCTTTAAGTCACGAATACACATCTGTTCAAAGATAAAACCAAACGTCTTGAGCTGCATGCTCAACGCTTCAGGAGACAACCCCAAAAGAGCAATCGGAATGGAAGGGTCGCAGAAACATCGTTTCACGCCACTTCTGATAGCGGTTTTACTTCTAATTGCAGGACACCATGCACTTATGTTCTGGATAACAAATAGCTTTTCCAAAGCTGCAACATAATCATCAAATGTGTCCACGTGGCAACTTACTTCGCCAGATGAGGTCACATCATCCAAAAGCGACTTCTTCTTGACCAGAGTCGAAACATTTCTGGCATACGCCCGAAGTATCATACTGGTCAGTCTGGCATCTCTTTTCTTGCCATCAATGCTAGAAATGTCGTTGGAGCAAATTGTTTGAACATAGTTCTTTGCAACGAGTAGTTGAGCCTTTGGGGTACGAGCCAACAAAGAAGCTGGCCATCCGCCTCGGGAGGCTGCAAAGATTAATTCCTCAACGGTCATCTTAGACATCTTACCGTCAATATCATAATCTGGATTGTTGAAAAGTTCTTTCAACGAAACTTCACCTGTAGATTCTTGTGATTCCCACAAACTCATAGGCAGCATACGCAGTCTGGCAATACGACCAACTCCAGAATGGTGTATTTGGGATTTGTCAACGGCATTGGAACCTGTAAGTATAAATTGTCCGGGGATTTGACGATCATCAACAACAGTTCGTACTGCATCCCACAACATTGGAGCATCTTGCCACTCATCAATAAGGCGAGGCGTAGCTCCATTTAACAGAATGGACGGCTTAGTTTTAGCGGTGACCAAATACTCCTCACGCAAACTAGGATCTTGCATTCTCAAAATGCTGTTTGCAAGTTGAGATGCAGTTGTGGTTTTGCCACACCATTTTGGTCCTTCTATCAATACAGCCCCAAATGCATCCAGTAAGTCTTGCAACAGGGCATCGGCAGTTCTTCTATAGTAACTCATATAATATGCTTTTTCAATTGCAAAGATACACATTTTCTGCGAAATGCATGGCCAATTCGTGTTTTTTGTGGCATTTCAATCCACTTTTTTGCGGTGTTTTATCCGGTATTTTTGTGGCATTTCAATCCACTTTTTTGCGGTATTTCACTTGGCATTCTTGCGGTGAGCAACTATAATTAGTCTGATAAGTTAGCCATCAACTCCGTCCGTTCCTCCTCGCTCAAGCCTTTCAGCATCTCAAGCAGGGCTTTCTTATCTACCACAGGAGTACTTTCTTTCGACTTCTCATTGAGTAGATAATGGTTATACTCCAGCATCTTTGCAAGCGGATAAGCACCGATATAATTGGAAGTAATGTCACCGCCGCCACTATGCCCCATGCTGTCGCTTATATATTTATAAGGTACGACACCAGAGTTATTGAGGTTGGTAGCGAAGCTGTGCCTTGCCCAAGTGGGTGATGGCACCTGTTCCATATCCAATAGTTTGGCAACTTTTGCCATGTGCTCACGTATATATCTGTTGTAGCGTTGGATAACCCATATCTCTTGTTCTGGTGTGATTAACTCACTCATGATGGGGAATACCCTTCGCCCAAGTTTTGGGACATTGCCATACCGGTTGAGTATCTCTTGAATCTCTGGAGTAACAGGAAATATCACTTCGCTGGCACTCTCGTTCCGTTCACGGGTTTTGTGGCGAAGAAAACGAAGCTGTTTGCCATGAGTGGCATAGTATAGTTCATCATAAGTCAGTCGGAGTGTATCTGCAAGGTTCTGCCCATCGCCCAGATACATAAAAAGGAATAGTCCAAGGTCGCGAAATATGGCATACTTCTCTCTGCCGAGGAACAGTTCGTTTCCATCTTTGTCTTTTGCCTCGTCAGCTTTCCAAAAGTCATAGAGCTTCCGCATGATAGCCACGTCAAGAAACTCATGTTTACGGCTCTGCGCTTTGTTGTAGCCCGTGTCCTTAAACATTTCTTTGGTATCACCTTTCATCAGTCCGTTAGCGATACACATATTGATAATGGTTCTTAGACTACGGAGTGCGATAGCAATAGTGGTGGTGCTCAATTCATTCTTCTTCATGTTTTTTACCCACTTCAAGATAAAGTCACGGTTAATATCTGCAAACGATACATCCGTTCCCAAATCTTTCACAAAGCGATTGCGTACATCCTTACTACAACGAGCGGAACCCACCTTACCTTCATTGGTCTTAGATTGAATGTACGAATCCCAAACAGTGATGATGGTGCTATCATCGTCTTTCTTGCCTTGGAACCTATCTTGCAACTTGCGAAGAGAGAAATTGTTTTCTGAAATCAGTTGATTAGCCATCTGCTCCACTCTGTCCATCAGATTCTTCATATCGTTACGCTCCGCTAATTGGATGCGCCGACCGCTTTTCTCATAATCGCAAAGAACCAACCATTCTTCCATAGTGTATGATTTTCCTAAGCGCAGGAAAATCTTTTGTCCACCATGACACACACGCACAGCTACTGGAAGCGGTTGCGAATAGTCGCCCGCTTTTCGTATGTCAAGAGTCAGCGAACCATACACATTGCCATTCGCAGCCGTGAATTTCGCAAGGCATTTTTCTCCTCTTGCATTGGATTTTCCGTTCTTCTTTGCCATTTCGGTGACCTTATTCGTTTTTTCAATCTCCATAATGCACTTATTTATAGTTAATATTCCGCTCGTTTTGGTGACCTTCAGGTGACCTTTTCGCACGAAAACCACTGCAAATATACGCATTTCCCTGCAAACAGCAAAATGTGTTAGATACTGATTATCAGTACAATTACACTTTATGCAATCCTATGAAATAATCCACAAAAAGACTCATAATCTGGAGGTCCCTGGTTCAAGCCCAGGCTGGTCCACGAAGTATAAAGCAAAGAAAATCAAGCCGTTACAAGCAACCTTGTAGCGGCTTTTTTCTTGCACACTGAAACTCCTTGCACACAATTTGCACACAACCTTTGGAAAGTGGTGATAATCAATGATAAACGTGACACACCGGTAAATGATATTCTTTTTCTTTTAGTTTCTTCTATTGGCAAGAGTTCTCTCCGATTTATGCCCATGATGAGGTTTTCGCATATAATTTGCACAAACGGATATAAGAAAAGAGATAAGCTACACACCGGTAGTCATCCCTTTTCTTCTCAAAATTATTTTTTGATTGGGGAAATGAGCTTGTATTCTGCGGCTATTTCAAATAAGCGGTCACTATTATATCGATACCGTCCAATTATCATAGCGGAATATTCCCTATCAGTTTCATCATAATCATAATTGGGATAAAAACTACTGACCTTATGAAATAAAGCCCTACCTTCCTCACCAAACATATTCTTAATGATATTGCCAATGGCAATCCAATCATTGTAATAATAAGTAATATCCACTTGATTTCTAGTTATTTCACTCAATAGCCGCTCAACTTTTTGTTTCTTTGTTAAAGGAGTGGCGCTTTCCAAAACCAAATTACTTGGACGAAGAAATGTTTCTATAACGCTGGGAATAAGAATCGTTTGGGGTTTAGGTGGTTTCGTTTTAGATCTCTGTTTTGGCTTATAAATATATTCCACTGCTTTTGATTTTGGCTCAGACATATAAACTTCCGCATGTTTATTGACATACGGTTGCGTATCATGCGAAAGGAAGCGTAAACGGCATATATCGCCACAGCTTTTGTCTATAATGATACCCATTTCTTCAAAATCGTTTTTAATAGATTCAAAGACATTCTTATGATTAGTAGGGTCTGCATAAGGAATGATACAGAACAAGCCATTTCCGCTTGCAGACAAACCACAATACATAATATAAGGCAGTTCACCCAACTTAATCTTAAGGTCTTCTATGTTTGATATTGACGGGTTATCTTTTCCGTCAATATCAATACAAATCAAATTCGTATACTCGTAATTTTTTTCAGTTCGTCGTTCAGAACAAACACAACTGACAGTTATTGCAGGAAGAAGTTCTTTCAATTCTCGCCGTTTCATCGAATCAGATTCATTCCGAAGTTCTTTGATTAAAACAGTACGATAGTCCTCTAAGAACAACCAATCCCATAAGTTCACTACTCCGCTTGCATAACGACTTTGCGCACTTTCAAACATTGATACTTTTATGATATTTTCCATATTTCTTACTTTTTTACAGGCCATCAGGCAATGAATTTTCTAAAAATTGTCTAGCAATATCGTTACGTTTCACAAAAATATAATTATTTCCACCGCCACCTTTCTGAATCTCAAATTTCAAACTCTTTATGCGGGTCGAAAATTCTTTTTGCCCTACAGGTATCAGCTTCTTGATGTGACAATACGCTTGATATTCTTCTCTAAATCTTTTCAACAAGATTTTATCATTTCCTGACGTGGAAGGCAAATATTGTTTTTCTTCAAGGAATTGCGCCACACTATCAGACTCAAATCTCATTTCCTCAAGAAGTTCTTTTGCTTTTGGTGATTCTGTAAATTGCTGTTGTTTTAACAATCTGCCCAATCCCTCAAGCACCCAATTGAAAATACCGCTTAATTCTTTGGATATTATTCTCTCGGCGAGATGCTTATCTTGCTCTTCATCCGGAATAATAACTTCAAAGTTCAAGATTATAAACCTTCGCAAGTAGGCATGGGTAAATTCAATATTATTAGGAAACTTATTCATATTAAACATGAACTTCCCGTAATGACGAAGTATAAACGGATGGCCGTAAGGAGAACGTGCATCAATAGGCTCATTGCTAATTAGCTTCTTAAATAAGTCTGGATTGATATTCTTTCCTCCAAGTTCCGAAGAATAGTTAAGCAGATAATTACCTAGCTGCGCCCTGAAATAGCCATTTTCATTGCACAAATTACTTATAGTATAGGAACAAGTGTTATGTTCTCCCAGCAGTGCTTGCACTATTTCAAATATGACGGATTTACCGTTGCTTCCTTCACCTTTCAGAATCAAGCACTTTTCCAATTTCAAGTTTTGAGTAAAAATATATCCCAAATATTCTGCAAGAATCATTTGTGATTCTTTTTCAGGCAAAACCTCATTCAAGAAAGCCTTAAATTCATCACAAGTCGCTTCAGGATTATATTCAAAAGGCAATTGGTATTTAAAAAAATCCCGCTTGTCAAAGTCTCTCAACTCTTGTTTGTCCTTTGAAATGACAAATGTCCCATTCTTTAGATTAATTTTCACCTCATCTTTTTTCTCATTCAAATCCGGTACAAGAGTGCAAAGAGCGACAAACTGGTTATACAATCTCTCAAGATTCCTACTCAGTCTTATATCATAATAATTGAAGCCCGCCTTATTTGCTGCTACAGCAAGAAATTCCTTCAAAAGTGGACGGGTTATGTTTTTCCAGTAACAGCCCGTATAAATATATGGCTGAATACTGTCCGGCTCAATGCCGAGCCCCAATTTAAACTCATCCGCATTCTTCAATAATTCTTCTATCAATATAATATATTTGACTTCATCATCCGGTTCGAAGCTCATTAATTCTCTTTTTTCATTTTCTGACAATCCCCCGTTGTTTTCTTTCCTACGTAGTTCTGAAAGTTTTTCAAGTTTTTTATCATCATCAAGATGATAAATAACCGGATAATCTATTTTAGAAGATATATCTATTATTTTCTTCAATGTTTCCTCTTGTTGTACTTGCTTCAAAATATCTCTTACATACCGTTTCAAGCCTTTTGCTGTTTTATATGGATGATTTATCATCGGGATATTATTAATATTCATATTATTTATCTCCTATCTTTTTTGAGCCGATTTTATAATTAATTGTATTGATTGAGTTGAAAGATTTTGGCTCGTTTTGTCTTCCTCCTCAATTTGGTTGTTTAACCATTTATCCAATTCTTCAGCAAAGAAATACAGATTACGTCCTGACCTGTGGCAAGGTATATTGTCTGTCGCTGATAATTTATAGAGTTTAGATGAACTTAATTTATACCCTTGTTTTTGGATATATCTTAAAGCTTGCTCCTTATTCAGCCACTTTGGTATTTCTTCCCTTTTTTCTATTCTGTTCATCAGAATATTTTTTATCTCCGATATTTCCTGAATCAGATAATCTATCCGTTCCGGCAACGTGTCATAACTTGTTTTTTGATGTTCCATACCTTTTGTTTTTTGTTTCTGGTGCAAAGTTCGCCAACTTTTGAAAGGGCATAAAAAGGCACGTTCAGGCACATTTAGGCACGATTGTATTAAATTAATTATTAATCGGTTACATGTATTATCGAAAAGGAATTATTGATTTTGGCACGTTCAGGCATGAAATATATTTGATTAGTTGGCTACGTTTTGTATTTTTGTCATAAACATCATGTAGTAATATGGCAAAGAAAAGAATACCGATAGACAAAGAGAGGTTTGAAACTTTAAAAAACGAGTTAGTAAGAGTTTCTAATATAGATTTGAGTTCAGATAATGCATACTCTGACTTATGTGATTATATAAAGAAACAGAGCAATACAAATTTTCCTCTCCCAAAATATGAAGACGGAAGCGTTATCCAGCAATCTGAAACTATCAGCGTTGATACATTACGTCGTTATTGGGGAGATAAGGATGCAGACAAGGAAAGAAAGCCGGATGTTGGAAAATTATCTTTCATGGCTCGTGCTTTAGGATATAAGGATTGGGAAACATTCTGCCACGAATACAAACAGACCAATACGGACTTTGATATAGAGAAAGGATTCAATGGAATGGACTATTTCAAGTTTTCTTCGTTATGCAAAAATGAAATAATCTGTATCGGCTGGTATCCTCAAAAATATTGCAGATTGAAGTTTTTAGGAGAATATTCTTTTGAGGTTGTTGAATCCTATAGAATGGAAAGTAAAGTTGGACGCAAGTTTGAAACTTCCGGTTTTCGTCTCGCCCCAATATCAGACAAGGCTATTTTTCCAGAAGTCTTAATAGAGCCATTATATGAATATCAAGAAGATTTATGGAATGCCATAGAAAACTTTGATATAAAGAATTGCCCTACAGAAATCCTTTTATAAGAAAAGATAAAAGTGAACAAAGTGAGTAAAGTGAACTATATTTTATAATAGAGTATATTCTTATTTTATAGACCATATAAACGATATAAAACCTTATACTTTTTATAAAATATAGTTCACTTTACTCACTTTATCCACTATGTGAAAATTTTCTACTTTAGATTTTTTCTCCAATATTTGAGATATGTTCTTGCTTCCTTATATTGGGTATAGAGAAGAAAGATAAAGCTCAATACGAGAGACGAAAACAGCCTCATTTTTGGTATGGAGAAATAATAATTTCACGTCTATTTGGAAGCGAAAAGGACATGCAGAAAATCGTTTATTCTTGTGAGAAAACTGTTGCGTTTCGTGAGCTTCATGTCGCCTTCTCCCAAAAGAAGCCACCTTGCGTTGATAGACGGAAAGGCAATCAGTATCTTTTGCACCATCCAGATAGTAGGAAGTTCTTTTCTGAATAAAATGTTCATTAGTATAGTAAAAGACAATCCCGTTCTTTGACAAAAATCAGGGACGGGAGGAGATTCTTTTTCGGCAACCTGTTTGATTCTGGCTTGTAGGAGACGTAAAATAAACTGTGTCATGCGGCGTTTTCTTCCAAGCTCATCGGTCGGGGATCGGCCAGCGCCAAGGGGGTGCACCAGCACTCCCGACGAGCGTAAAGTTACAACAATTTAAATCTGTCTCCAAACTTTATCGCTAATTGTTGTGCGATGGCCGCCCAGTTGGCTATGGGCATGGTCCATTTCTTGCGTATGTTGCGGTAAGCGAGATAAACCAACTTTTCAAGGGCGGTGTCGTTAGGGAACACGCCCTTGTTTTTTGTCACTTTCCGCACTTGGCGGTGATAGCCCTCGACTGTATTCGTGGTATAAATCATACGTCGTATATCCGACGTAAACTGGAAGTATTCAGTAAGCCTTTCCCAGTTATCCTGCCAAGACTTGATAACGATAGGGTATTTCTCACCCCATTTTTCTTCCAGATTAAAAAGTCCTGTCTCAGCGGATTCCTTATTTACCGCACCATAGACATGTTTCAGATCCCTCATGAACTCTTTTTGGTGCTTGCTGCCGACATACTTGATGGAGTTACGTACCTGATGGACAATACAGAGCTGGACAATAGTATCAGGAAACACACTTTGGATAGCGTCTGGGAAGCCTTTCAATCCGTCAACACAAGCTATGAGTATGTCACAGACACCACGGGTCTGCAAGTCTGTCAATACATTCAGCCAGAAGTTCGCGCCCTCATTCTTAGAGATATACATCCCTAACAGATCCTTATGTCCCTCGCTGTCCAGAGCCAGTACATTGTAAATCGCACGGGTTACGGCACAGCCTCTCTCGTCCATTACCTTATAATGGATGGCATCCATCCAGACTATCGGATAAACGCTGTCCAGGCTACGGGAACGCCATGCCTTTATTTCCGGAAGTACACGATCGGTGATGGCGCTAATTGTCTCAGCAGACACACGATTACCCAAGTTCTCCTCCATCCAGTCACTTATCTCACGTGTGCTGTTTCCCAAAGCATAAAGTCCGATGATACGGTCTGCAACACCTTCTGCAAGAATGGTTTCACGCTTTTTTATGAACTGGGGTTCAAAGGTGGAGTTACGGTCACGAGGGGTAGATACGGTGACTTCTCCCATCGAAGTCTGTACTTGTTTTTGCATCTTGCCATTACGACGGTTGCCACTCATGCGTTCATCCTCAGAAAGATGAGCGTCCATCTCACCTTCAAGGGCAGCATTTAATATACTCTCCAACAACGGAGCAAAAGCACCGTCCTTACCTAACAAGGGTTTACCAGACTTCAACTGTTCAAGAGCCTTGTTCTTGATACTTTCAAAATCAAATTCTTCACTCATAAAATAAACTGTGTTAGCAAAGTTAATATTTTATTCTTTTCCTTAGCTGACACAGTTCAAATTACGGACTCGGCTTGTATGCCACCATTCAGAACATCCCAAAAGGACAAAGGTAAATTGATGTTCTTTATATGAACCGCTTCTTTGAATAACGGTGCAATCTCAAATGGCGAATGTTTGGATATTCCGCATCCTATCTCTGTAACTAAAAAAGTATATTCCGAATGTTGTTCTGCATATAGTAGAAAATCATCAATATGTTTTTTAAGATTCTCAATGTCTTTGGAAGGCATCGCATAGGTCTGTCCCTGTATTCCCGCAGCCTGTCCCATAATAGCACCGAATTTCATCGCTGTTGCTGCGGCATTTCCATTATGTACACCATTTGAGTTTGAACCGAACACGAATATTTCATTTGTTTTCAGCTCCGTAATGTTATAAGGGGTAATTCTGTTATTCATAATTTTAAAATTTTGGGTATAAAAAATCCTCTCATTGCATAAGCAACAAGAGGATATTATTTTGAGTTGATATTAGTTCAACGAAATAAGATTGATGATTTTGTTTCCGTTTTCTGCAACATTATCGATAACAACTTCATCTGTTTCTGTGATAGTTCCTACGACATTTACACCGTCTGAATATCTGAAACCGGTGAATGTGATATTAGAACTTTCAGAATTTGCCGAAAGACTTTGTATTTCATAATCCAAAATTTGAAACTGAGATTCTTGATAATCTTTCATTGCTATTTTTGAGAAAGTTGTATTGCTACGGTTGTACCATGCTTTATTTGTGCGAATATCTCCAATATTAATCTGCTTATCGAGTTGTGTACATTTTTCTCCGTCAAACTCATAATATTCATTCAGCACCATTGTTTTGCGTACATGATTAGGTACAAATCGCCAATACCCATTGAATTGTTCATCAGATATGGTACATATTGTTTTTTCTTCTAAATCATTATTACCGACAGTCTTATATTGAATAATTGCATTATTGCGAATAGAATATAAATTACCGTTAAAGATGAATGTATAAGTATCTGAAATCGGATAAATTCTACCACCGGGACACTTCACACGACAATTCTGTTGTTGTTCTTGACCACTCCAATACACAACAAAGCCATTGTCGGTTACAGTGAAACCATTACATCTAACTTCATCAGGTAACATTTTCTGCATCGTAAAATCTGAAACATTCAATTTGTATATTTGTCTATATTCTGGATAATTTGAATTAGAAGAAGAAGCAATATAAATGTTCCCTTGATTATCCAATATTGTTTTCAACGAACCGTCACCCAAATATACATCTATTTCCTTGGGCCATCGATATATCTTTTCTGTTTGGACATCAACAATGGAGAGGTATTCTGTACTACCCCAACCTACACTTATACCTTCACCATCAGGTCCAGGTTTATAGAACAAATCGATAATATCTTGTGCGATAGGATTTACAAGAAGAACTTTATCGCTCAATTTCAAAACTTTATGAATACCAATATTATGGTCTTGACCGTCTTCTCCCTTGATTGATAACTTTACCTCATTACCTGATAAGTCAAGTTTGTAATAAGAGTCGTCCCCTGTTGCTCTTGTTGCGGATGATTTCTGATAAATCATCTTGGCGTCACTCACATTCAAATTCGTAAGGTATTTATAACCTTCTTCATAATTGATATTGCCACTACCGGAACCACCGTCATCACTACATGCAGTAAATAAAGCTACCGCACCTAACATTAATAAAAATTTCTTCATAATTACCAGAATGTCGTTTCTCCCTTAGCCTCAAATCAGAAGAGTTCATAAATGCAGAAAAGCGTGAGGCCATTAACTTATTTTATACGACGGGCTCTGGTAAGACCTTGAACTAAAACAAGCAACAGTCCCCACGCCATATACGGATATGACGCAAGAGATGTCAACTTATTCCCGTTCTACAGATAGTTTACCAGACTTCGTCGTAGAGAATCAGTTAAACACTTTCGTGTACCTTAAATTTCTAATATGTCCGCCATGTTGCCATGACGATGCAAAATTAGAAAAAATAAGGCACATCACAAAGTTACATCTCATAAAGAGACTGTTGCAGGTTACAAAATTAGATATTCTTATTCATTCAGCATTTCATCAATGGCGAATTCGTGAAGTTCATGCTCCAGCTTCATTTCTTTAAGCCGTTCTTCTTTCTTCTGAAAATAATCATCGCCCAAACCTTTTTCTTCGAGTGCCTTGTCGAATTTATCAAGTATTTCATCTGAAACACATTCTTCATCGTCATTATCGATTGACTCGTCCAATACAGCAAGCATATCCTCCATTGTGTATTTCTGTTCTTGTGAAGAAGTATCTTCCGTTAATGAAAACTCTGTATCATCCTCACAATCAATATCCGGCCCTAACATATCTATAAGCTCATCGATTGTATAATCTTTGTCTTTAAAAGAATCTTTCGTATTTTCTTCTTTGACAATCGGCTCTTGAGCACCGGTTTCCTGTATGCTTTCTTTTTGAGCAGACATTTTAGTCTTTGGTGCTTTCTTTGAAGATTTCTTTTTAGTCTCTACAACTTCGGTAGTCACCGCTTGTTCTTCTTTTACTTTTTTCTTTCGTGTCATAACTTTATTTATTTTGACAATTAGTAATATTCCGAATAGTTGAATTTTCGGTTAATACATATATCCTCTTTTTTACCGGAATATAAAAGAAAAAGGTATTTTAACTATATTCTTAACCTGAATTAAGCTCTCGCACCGGTAATTTTGCATAAAGAAAGCCCGATTCCCTAATGAATAGAATTACCGGGCAGGAAAGTAAGAAGAGCCCCATATAGGCTATATAGGCTACAAAAACGAGGTCAAAAGGTTAGTGTTCTTAGCACGCTCCTCTTTCTCAAAACTCGCCAGATATGCTTCCGTAGTCCTCAGGTCGGTATGTCCTAAGGATTCACTTATATAAGAGATATTGGCTCCGCTTCGTTTCAATACGGTAGCGTATGAATGTCTTGCGGTGTATGTGGTGATATTGCCGATACCCAATTCTTCACCTATCAACTTCATACGTTTGTTGATTCGCTTGACAACATCGCGTACAATCGCTTTACGCTCTATAGCCGTTTCATGCCCTTTCATATAAGGAAATATGTAATTATCGGGTAACGGTTTGTTTCCCCACTTGTCAATTATTGTCTGTAATTGGGAAGAAACAACCGCACGTATCTCTTTCCTGTTCTTTGTCGTGCGCTCTGTTTTCTGTCTCACAAAACATATTTCACCGTCCACAATATCCGAGAATTTCAATTTCAGCATGTCTGTCGGATTGATACCGTTGCACAAGTAAATGAATATCCAGAGGTCTTTATATCTGTTAGTGGTTTCATTTTCACTCTTATAATCGAAAATGGCCTTCAACTGTTTCTTTGTCAATCCTTTCTTTCTTCCGATACCGGTCTTTATCTCGAACAGACCTTTTCCGAATGGGTATTGCGATTCTTTGATAATGCCGGCTCTCTTGGCTTCATTCATCAAAGTACGAATATTTCTCATGTGCATACCGATTGTAGAAATACTTCTCGTTTTCGACCAAAGTCTTTCGCATTTTTGTAACCATTCTACCGTAACAGTACTAAATGGAATATCTTTGCCGCCGACTTCCTCAACCATTACCAATGTAGTTTGATAGAACTGCATTGTCCCGATTCTTTCTTCGTTTTTCAGTTCCTCAATCTTAGCTCGTATGGCACTGTTCAGAGTATCACCGGTAGCTTTTCCCAAACGTAAATTGAGCGTATTGAAAGAGAATGTTCCTTTCTCTGCCAGAGCTTCAACATTCATACGGACTAAAGAAAAACTACTTTCAATGGCTTGTCTGATTTTCCTGCTTTCAGAAGATTTGCTATCCGGCAGTTTGTTCCATTCTTCTTTTGTCATGCAGATACCAATAGAATAATACTTGGGCTTTCTTTGATAATAAACCTTGATTTTAACAGGATATTTGCCTTCTTTGTTGGCAGTACGTGCATCAAGTACCGTAGAGACTACGATACCGTCTTTTGAAAAATTATACATGGTTTTAGTGATTACCCGCAAGCGGAATTGCTTACGATAGTCTATATATCCTCATTTGAATGGAAATATAAACGTTTTGAAGCCTTTTGAATATTGGTTTTGAGTAGTTTAGACATTAATTTCAAACGGGTAAAAGACAATAGAAAGGACAGTATAAGACTATAAACAATTGTAATACAACAATATACTACAGCTACAAGAAGACAAAGCTCTCTCAATAATCATAAGAAAGTGTCGAAAAACCGTATAAAACTAAATAATAAAAAATATTAAATATCTTATAACCAATAGATACAGATAATTCCATTTGTTAATATACAATACTCTTATAAAAAGAGAATCAAACATCTATATAGCGAATAACGATTACTGTAAAATATTTCAAAAAATGTAATCTAAATAACTATAAATAGGTAAACTTTTTGTGGCAATATTTGTATATACAACAAATTATAGGTAATTTTGCCACAGAAATTATAGGAGACACTCATGAAAACGATTAATCAAATTATTGGAGAAAATCTAAAGAAAATTAGAGAGTTATCCGGTTTTACGCAAGAACAGATAGCTAAATCCATTGGGATAGAACGTTCTGCATATAGCAATTATGAAGGAGGAACAAGAGAAGTTCCGTACGATATTTTAGAACGGCTTTCAAATCTATTTGGTTGTGAACCTTTTATTCTGTTTGAAGATAATATTCAAGCTGATAATGAAATTATGGCCACCGCTTTTAGAATTTCCGATTTAGAAGACGGTGATTTGAAAGAAATAGCAAATTTCAAGGATATTGTGAAATCATACCTAAAAATGGAACGAATAGCCCAAAATGAAGCTGAATAAATTTATTATAGAAAGACAAGTATCAGAGTTTCGTACAGATAATGGGCTTAGTTCATCCGAGCCTATTACATTGAAAAGCCTGCTCCTAAAACTGAATGTACTTACAATTTTCAGACCCCTGTCTGAGAATTTTTCAGGTATGTGTTTAAAGGATAATTCCGGACACCGTTTCATGCTCATCAATTCTAATCAGCCGCGAGGAAGACAGCATTTTACAATTGCCCACGAGTTATATCACTTATTTATAGAAGAAAAACCGACACCGCATAAATGCAACCCGGGATACAGTAAAAATAAAGTAGAGCAGAATGCGGATATGTTTGCCTCCTCCTTATTAATGCCGGAAGCCGGAATTTGTCAGTTAATACCTGAAACAGAACTAAATACTAGAAACATTTCCATAGCAACGATTTTAAAACTTGAACACTATTTTTCTGTCTCTCGTTCGGCTCTGTTATATCGATTATTAAATATTGGCCTCATATCAGAAAACACGCGTACCCAACTTTCCGAAATAGGAGTAAAACACTCTGCAAGATGTTTCGGATATGATACAGCTCTATACGAAGCTGCAAATGAGGGGTTGGTTATCGGTGATTTTGGAGAGAAGGCACGTAATTTATTCGATAAAGAAAAAATTTCAGAAAGCCATTATATGGAGCTACTCAGTAAAATAAGTATCAATGGAACACAAGAAAACGAAAATAGTACTCGATGCTGATGTAATTATCCATTTTATAGAAGCGGGTAACTTTTCACTATTGCCTGATATATTCCCCGAATATGAATATATAATATTAGACGTGGTTTACAATGAAGTTTCAAAGAACTCTAAAACAAGAGGTTTCATAGATAATTATCTCTGCTACTTTTCTAAATTAAGAAAAGAGATATTTTCTCCCAAAGGAGAATCTATGAAAGAGTATTTCTCGTTGCAACGTAGATTGGGACAAGGGGAAAGTGCGTGTATGATTTATTGCAGAGATAACCAAGATGTATTAGGGAGTAGCAATTTAAGAGACATAAAAGAATATTGTTCCCAAAACAATATCACTTATCTGACAACCCTTGACTTTCTGTATTATGCTTATTGCAGGAAGAAAATGACGCAACAAGAATGTACTGAATTTATGCAGGCTGTGAATGATGCAGGAAGTAAACTTCCTATCATTGATATAACTCAATATATATGCAGTGTGCAAATCTAAATTGCGCACGAATAAAAGCAATTAAGTATGACAATAAAGCACGATGACATAATTATTTCAAAGGAAAACCCATTTGAAAATTGCAAATTAAACCGTCAAATATATGCATCAATATTATCCGATATTATTAGTTCTTACAGAGAAGGATTTGTTTTGAGCATCAACGGACAATGGGGAAGCGGGAAAACTACATTCGTAAAAATGTGGGAGCAGCAACTAAAAAACAATGATTATAAAACCCTCTATTTCAATGCATGGGAAAATGATTTATTAACTGATCCTTCTGTAGCGATCCTTGGAGAATTAAAAAAATTACTATACAAGAATGATGAAAGGATATTTAATAAGATTTTAAAAACTACTGCTACTGTAACGAGAAATATAATTCCTTCGTTAGGAAAAGCAATAGCTAACCATTATATAGATAACGAAATAGTAACGGAAACTATAGAAAATGCTTTATCAGCAACAACCGAAATTTTAGAGAAAGAAATAGAAGAATATTGCAAAAGGAAGAAAGGTATTGATGAATTTAAGGAATTACTAACAGAATATGTTAAAGCTGAAAGTCCTGATAAGCCTATAGTATTTATTATAGATGAATTAGATCGATGTCGTCCAAGTTATGCTGTTGAAGTATTAGAGAAAGTAAAACACTTTTTCTCTGTAAATGGAATTGTTTTTATTTTATCAATAGATAAATCACAAATGTGTAATTCTATTAAAGGATTCTATGGTAGCGAAAGTATTGATAGCGAAGATTATTTACTGCGATTTATAGATTTAGAGTATAGACTCCCTGAGCCTGACCCGAAAGTATTCTGTGAATATTTATATGACTACTTTGATTTCAAGAACTTTTTCAACAATCAAAACAGATTAGATTCTTTTCGTAATAAATCAGAAGATGAAGAATTTATAAAATTTGCAGCAATGCTTGCTAATGCGTCAAAACTGACATTACGCCAACTGGAAAAGTTATTTGCTCATTCAAGAATAGCTCTTAAATCTTTCGAATATCAAGAATATGTTACTCCGCCTTTATTCTTCTTTTTAGTTTATGTTAGAAATCATAAAACGGTTATATATAATAAGATTAAATCTAAGCAATTTGACATCCAAGAATTAGTAACATTTCTTGAAACCACAATTAATGTAACTTCTAGCAACTCAACAAACAACTTTTTAATAGTGGAATTACTCGTATTTTACATGACCTACTGTAACGAATATGAAAGAACAGAAAAAATTGTTTTACTGAATGAAGAGCAAAATCCCTTATTTTCTACAAAAATCAAAATTGAAGAATTAAGAAGCTATGTGAGATATTGTGACGGAGAATATAGAGGGAATAATATACTCAAACATTTATTGAATAAAATAGAATTATATAGCAGACTAATTTCGTAATCCAATCATATATGAATTATCAATCCCATATTGAAAATCAATCATAATTAAGGCACCTATGTTAGAAACAATCTTCTCAAATTTGATTTCAGGATTTCTTTTAGAGATATTCAAAAAGAAAGATAACAATAAAAAAATTGCATTGCCTATCTCTATACTAAATGAAACACTGGAAATAGATAAATCAACAAAACAATCTATCCCTGAATATAATATAAGAATACTTGAAGCAATAAAACTTCTTAATGTAAACAAAAGAGATCCAATGCTTAATGGGGCTTCAATTGCTGAAGATTTATCAATAGAGAGCATTTCATTAATCGAGGACATCATAAATGGGAGTATTATGCCATCATCAAGCATGTTATCATGCTTTGCAGAGAAGTATGAGATCGATTTAGATTGGTTAAAAACAGGATGTAATACACCTTTCCACAAACACTGCCTTACCTATACTTGGGCAGAGAATGCAATCCAAATATATAAAGAATACAAGCCTAAAACTGTTTATATTTTCACCGCTGATGTCAAAGAACATTTTACAGCAATAGCTTATCAAAAAACTCATTATGATTTTCGTATAATCCATTGTGAAAGTAATTGGCATTTGAGCAGTAATGGAATAGGTGGAACTGGACAAAATCAATTAGTATCATTATATAAGACTATGCTTTTCCTAAATCGTTTCCATACATTTACTCATGGGAAAGTAGTTTCAGAAGATGAGTTCTTTGATTTAATTACTGGAAAATGCAGTGTCAACATTCTCAGTCATAGATTAAATGATTACCGATGGGAAGATTTATTAGATTTAAATTTAGAACCTACTGAAATAGCAAAACGTAAGCAGTACTATGGAGATGACTTTATAGAGGCACAAAATATTATAAAAAGTAAAGTTAGCAAAGATGACTATGATTTCATGAACTATGTTTGAAGTAAATCTGATTGCACACAATTTGCACACATCTCAAGAAAATAGAAGAAAACAAGAGATATTATTTGAAAAGGAAATATTATCTTCGGGCTTGGAAATCAAGAGGTATGGATATAAAAAGAAATACAATATAAATGATTGAAAATCAAGTGTTTGCGACTCATAATCTGGAGGTCCCTGGTTCAAGCCCAGGCTGGTCCACAAAGAAGAGGCTCATTCTTAATAGAATAGAGCCTTTTTTGTTTGCAACCCCTCCAGATATAACTCTGTTGCTCTTGGTTAATTTACTCCTATTTTAAGCAGATGTTGACTAATTAAAATAGAGTTAATATACTGACTATTAAAGCATAAATTAAAAGGAGTGAGTTAAAAGTTGACGGAACATATAACGTCAAGATTAGATTTTAATTGATAATGAAAACATTTAGATTATTAGCAACCTCATTATTGGTTGCATTAGGCATGGGAGTTAGTTCCTGTGGGGATGAGATTACTAACGAAGTGGTTCAACAAGAGCCTGACAACACTTTAGAGTTATTACTTGGAACTTGGCAAGGAGCAGGTGAAGCAGAGGGTGAAACACTTACCTTTAACAAGGATAAGACCTATGCAGAGATAAGTGAGAATGAAACTCTAAGCGGTAGATTTGAGTACTTCCCTAACAGATATATGTTCGTTATTTACTATACAACTGATTGGGGAGAAGAGAATACTATTTACACTGTCGTTAAGATTACTGAAGACGAACTATATCTTAACAACAATGGACATAGTGATATAGTAATTTACAATCGTAAACCATAATTAATTTAACAATAATGAGAACTTTAAGATTAATTGGAACGACCTTATTAATGGTTATGTTGGCTGTAAACTTTACAGCGTGCGGTGATGATGAAGACGGACAGACTATCATTGAACAAGCCAACCTGATAGGTAAATGGCAGTCCACTTGGGAGAAGATTCACAAAGTGGAGAATGGTAAAGAAGTAATAACTTCTGATGAAGCCTATACCAATGGTTTATGGGAGTTCAAGGCTGACGGTACTTGCATAGAAAGTTATGTGGACGGTGGATATACAGAAACAAGTCGTTGGTCTTTGAAAGACAATAAGCTGACTATCTCTTACGATGATGGTTATTCAGATGTCCTTACCGTCAATGAACTTACAGCTATCAAGTTAGTTCTCGCCTTTGAGGATTGGGACACAATGGAAGATGGTAGCGAAGAATTGGACGATATTACAACAACCACTTACAAGAAGATTGACTAATTACCAATCTACTTAAGACAGAGCAGCATTTGAGGAAACTCTTATGCTGTTTTTCTTTTTATAAAGCTACTACAATTCTAAGGAATACTTCTATATATAACCCATTCGCAAGAATGTTACAGCAGTTTATAATAAACAAAACTTTATATAATCTTCTATTTCTTGAGCAGTTACAGCATAAATAGGTGCAAGTTGCTCAAACTGGTAATCTCTTGTAAAACGAGAGCCGTTGGTGAGCATAGCCAACAGATTCTTGGATTTCAATGTATGTCCAGAGTAAGTAAGGGCTAAAGATACCAAATCGTTGATAGGTACACCAGACTTTAAGATGGAATAAATATCATAATAATCACGAAAGTTACTCCTGCGTAGCATCACCTCCATCTTCATAGCTCCAATAGACTTTACATCTGCCAATCTGAGATTATTCAGATATTCCACAGGCATACTGACAGGAGAATATTTAGGACAGGCATAAAAAGAGAACTTTACTCCAGACACTAAATATTCCACATGGTCTATATCTAAAATGTCCTTATGCTGAATATCACCTATTACAGCGAGTTCTTTCTCTATCTGATACCATGCTACTTCCATTTTCTCTGTTTTAGAAGTACGCCATTTCATAAAGTCTAAGTCCTCACTTTGTCGAGTTCCCATTTGCAATGACAAAGCTGTGCCACCTACCAAGAGATAGGGTTTGATGCAATCCAACTTAGAAACGGCTTCAAAAACTTGCAGCGTGTGTGGAGCTAAACCTTTCATGCAAACATTTTATTAAGGTGGCGAGTAGCCATAGATTTTATATAAGCATCTGGTTTCTTTGCCTTAAAATAATACCATGCAAAAAAACGATTCAACGTGTAGAGATATTCCGCTTGGGGAACAAGATAATCCAGCCACACCCGCTTGATTTTCTTGAAAGGATAAATTAGAAACAGTTGGTTTATTTCTTCCAAGTCAAGATGCAACAAGGTTTTCTCAATCAGCATATCATCTGGAATATCCTTGATTGAGTTTTCATTGTACGACCAAAAGCAGTGTTCTTGCTTCAGTTTCGCCAATAGTTCTTGTTTCACCACATCTCTTGACATAACTCCCTGTTTTAGAATAACACAAAATTAGTGATTATTCTTGTCCAAAGCAAATCACAATGGAGAATGTTTCATTGCGAATAAGACTTTTAGTGAATTTGCATAGTAAGTTCAGTGTTGACCTATTGTTGACCTCAGAACTTATACTGAGATAATTAACGTGTTGATAACGAGGCAGCTCAATTGGTTAGAGCAACAGACTCATATCTGGAGGTCCCTGGCTCAATCCCAGGCTGAGCCACAAACTAAAAGACTAATTTCTAACAAGATAGAGTTTTTTGTTTGCATACCCTCTAGATATAAATCTGTTACTCTTGGTTGATTTACTCCAATTAAGGCATTTGTTTCACTATTGTTTCACCAGTTAAACAATATGCAATTTAAAGGGATTTCATGTATTCCAATGATACTATAAACTATCTCGAATTACTTTGTATCGTTCGATTAACTCATCAGTTATTTTATGATTTATAGCATCAAGCGCAATAATAGGCTCTCGAACCATATTAGTCTCATATATTCCGAGTGAATACATCATTTCTTTGAAAAAATGAATTGATATATCAAGATGCTGATTTGAATAAGACAATATTGGTAGTATTCTCTCAAAAAGCTCACGAGCTGCAGTTTTATGACCTTCTTGAAACAAAGTATAGATTCTTACATATATTTCATGCATAGCCGTCGGCATAAAACAGTCAACACCACGTTCCAAACCCTCTATCATCTGCCCTACAGCCCAACCACCAGCCAATAACAATTTTCCTTTAGTCAGCATCTTTACATCTGTGTATTTCTTTCCTGCAGGAACAACTTCAACTTTCAACATCTTAAAGCTTTCTATCTCTCTATATAGTTGTCCAATGAAATCTAGAGGCAACCCGTACCCACCGGCATCCCAATCTTGAATTACAATCATTTCAGGCGACAATTGATCCAGTTGCTTTACCTCATCTAAATATTCATCCGCAGAAACAAAAGGAATATTGACTAACAAAGCCCGGCATCCCATCGCCTGGAATTTGACAAAATTTTCGTATCGTTCTTTGCGCGTATATGCAGAAGTCCCTGCAATAACAGCAACATCTGTCCCTGCCTCCTCAAGGGCTATTTTGACAAGCAACTCTTTTTCCGACTCCGACAATTTTAGCACCTCACTCGCCATAGCCGGAATCAAGAAACCTTTTACTCCAGAATTGATAGCGTACCTCAAGTGTTTACGCAAGCCATCTTTATCAATTCCTCCGCTATGATCAAACGGAGTATTAATCACAGTTACTATTCCTTTCAGATCCATGTTTAATTCTGATTTTTATTATTAATAGAGTTGATTTTTATTGTGGGAATTTTATCTGTCCTAAAATTGCATAACCTCATAAAAGTCAAAAAATTGGCATCATGTTGACGTTTTGGAAGTCCTCGTTCTTCATCAAAAGCAGTACGAAGGACAGCAACAATATCCTTCCCGTCAAACTGCCAGTCTGCATATTGAAACCCATGAAAGAATGGATTGTCGCTTATAATTAACGTATCTTTAATTTCCCAATGCCGCAAATCACTTGAACAGATTAAAGCAAGATTATTACGGATAAGTCCACAAGGTACCCCCTTTTTATAAATGCCTGAATGCTTTTTCTTTTTATCCTGCTCAAAAACAGGATTTGTCATAGCCCAATACTTACCCGAAATTGTATCATACCGGATTGTGAATTTTTTTCCACCACCTGGAAAGTTAATAATATCTTCCTTCGGATTAAAAACTAACGTATTAGAATCCTCTACAGTAAGTATAGCCGCCATATTACCATTTGTCCAATTATCTACCCGAATTACATCGACCAATTTACCATTAGGTGCAATAACAACATTTCCTTCTACCCACTGCTTCACAACAAGTTTTTTATCAAACCACTCGGAATTAAACGCAATCCCGTTTGTAGAGACCCAACTTTCAGCCTTCATAAGATTAGAATCGATAGGAGCCGACATCACAAATGCACGAGGGACTTCTCCCTTAACTCCAGTCTCCATCGCACGCCAAATACGCCCATTGTATATAACTACTGGCACTGGAGCTGTGCTGAATTTTCCACATTTAATTACTCCCTCAGAAAGGGAGTCCCTTGGAAATGTCCATGAAATACCACCGTCATCGGAACGACGAATAATCACGTTTCGGGAGTTTCCACCCCAACCCTCAGTCCCCATTGAGTAAAGCACATCATCATGCATGAAGAGATTGTAAAAACTAATATATCCATTATTCTCCGAAAGAACTTTCCAAGTCTTTCCTTTATCTTTGGAACAAAAATAAGTTACCCCTGATTTCTCACCTGATTTTACAAAAACGCCCGAACATGCAACTAAATAGTCGCCATTGGGTAGAACCAATATGGCCGGATTAGTTACCGATTCTTTTTTCAAATGGGCCACTTTTGCAATCACTGTCCCTGGAGGTTGCATAACTTCTGATACAGTAATCTTATCACCATAAATAATTGTAGTCGTTCCTTTTTCACTAGGAGACGGTACATTGACCCATTCTCCCGGAGTTATATAATCATATTGATACAAATAATAATTGAGCTGAATTCCTGTACTTGCTATTACAATTTTTTCACCTGTCGGAATCCATCCTTCCCTGCTATCCACATCCAGATGGTCCACAGCAGCAAGTATCGAACACTTTTGACTACTACGCACTTGATACGGTCCATCCATATCCATAATACTCAATGCACTTTCTTTCCCCAAAATACATTTTGGTGTCGATATTCCATATTTCAGCATGCTTCCACCTTGCGGAAAAACGGTAGCCCCATATTTCACCTCTATAATATCAATAACACATCCTTTCACCTCAAGTATTGATTTTTCAGATTGTGAGGCAACTCTCATTATAAATAGAAAGATTAACAAAAAAAAGAGTATAGTCTTCTTCATCCATTGTCCATTCGTTTTGTTTTCATTGCCATATTGCTTACTTCGGGAAAGTAAGATCTCCATGACATCAATAAGAGAAAGATTACAAACTCTAAAATTCATAACTGTATACATATTTTGAACTCAAATTGTCTTTTTCGCAAATTTTGTAAGTAGAAATCCTGTAAGGAATATGACAACCGTTCCAAAAACAATTGTAAGGTATGTATGCAATGAACTACGAAAACAATAGAAAGGTGAACCTTCATTAATTAAGGGAGACAGACTCATCCATGCAATAACCAATAAACCCAATATAACTGCTACAACAGCATGCACACGTTTAACATTTCGACAAACCACCCCCAGCAGGAACAAGCCAAGCATTCCACCACTAAAAATCGATGCCAATTTCCACCAAGCATCCAAGATTCCGTCAATATGCATCATCATTAAGCCCATAACGACCCCCAACATGCCCACCAAGAACGATGCAACATATAATACTTGCATGCTTTTCCTCTCAGATAGTTCCTTTGAAGAAAGCCGTTTAACAAAATCTGTCAAAACAATCGTTGCCGAAGAGTTGATGCTCGTGGCAACAGTGGACATACCAGCTGAAAATAAAGAAGCAATGATAAGTCCAGTAAGTCCTGTGGGAAGTCCATGAACAATAAACCATGGAAAGACCTGATCAGACGGGGTTCCTGTAGGTAACAGTTCAGGTTGAGCTACATAGTATGAGAATAATGCTGTTCCGATATAGACGAACACAAGAGATACCGGAATGTAGAGTAAACCACCCAACAAAGTCGATTTCACAGCTTCTGCTGTTGAACGAGTCGTCATATAACGCTGTACATAGTTTTGATCTATACCATAATTCTGCATATTGACAAACAATCCATATATCAGTACTACCCAAAATGTCGGCTCAGCAAGATTTGCACCGAAACTCCCAAGGCTAAACTTATCGTGTTCCAAAGCTATATCAAAGAGTTGTCCTGGTCCTTCAGGCATAGTAAAGGTAAGTAACAATGCACACACCACAGCTCCTACAATAAGTATAATTCCCTGTATAGCATCTGTCCAGACCACAGCAGCAATGCCGCCAAGTAAAGTATATATAAGTGTAGCTATACCTGTGCAGAATATTATAGTCTGAATGTCCCACCCAAACATGGTATTCAATGGCAAAGCCAGTAACAACAGTATCGATCCTATGCGTGCAAGTTGCGTCAATAGATAACAAACGGCTACATAACAACGTGCCCAATAGCCAAAACGCATTTCGAGATAATGATAGGCAGATACACTATTTATCCCTCTGTACAGAGGAATAAATACCTTTGCAGCAAGCCATGTAGCAATTGGTATCGAAAGACTAAACACAAACGGATTCCAATTCCCTTTGTAGGCATCTCCTGGCAATCCTAAGAAACTAATGCTACTGACAAACGTTGCAAATATTGACATGCCTACAACCCATGTAGGCAATGTTCCTTCTGCTGAAGTGAATGCCGCAGCCCCTTTGCGACTGCGGAAATAAAACGAACATCCAAAAAGAACAACTCCACTCACAAAAACAAAAAAAACGAGATAATCAAGCAAGGTTATATCCATTTTATATAATATTAAATGATTCAATGATATATTTCATATTCTCTACATCCAATATCCAACAAATGATATTGAATATAGCTACGCCTTTTTGATAAAAGTTCTAAACATTTAAGTTCCTAAAGCACAGAAATTAAAACAATAATAAATTCCACTTATTTTTCTCCAGGATGTGGAAAGCCAGGAAATGGATTAGGTTTATTCCTATATTTTTTGACTTCATCTGCCGTCATAAGTTCCAAATGCTCTCCCTTTAACAAATAAAGTCTTCCAACTTCATTTCCAACTAATAAATTGCGTTGTGTTCCTCCTCCCAGTTTGGTTCCCACAGCTCCACTTTCATGCGATCCACCGGGTTGCACTAACCCTGTAACCGGATGTTTAAATGGAGAAGGATGAGCAAAAACAGGGTACGATGAACTACCTACATTCTTCATAAACAAAGGAGTTCCCATCGTTTTCTTTCCCAAAATAGGCAAAGGATAGCCTGTCTCCATATTAGGAATTGCCGAACGCCTCCCAGTACCAATAATTAAATCAAGCAGCCTATCTCCGTCATAATCGAAGAAATTTAGTTTACACCGTCCTGTACCACCTGCAGGCTCAGCACTCGTTAATATAGAACTCCCGTTCTCCAGTTTCAACTCACCACCATCTTCCAAATGGAAGTTATCTATTTTCCAATACAAGTGAAATAAATCATTGTCATCAACTATAGCCAACGCCATACGATTACCAAACTTTGCCACAGCCGCCCTTGAACGCCACATTCCATGCAATTCAAGCCCTTCACAGAAAAAAGGCTGAGGGGCATCAAGCTTTGGTTCCGTTCGTGTTCCTTTATTTACATACAGAGTATATTTTCCAGTGATATCACCCATAATAATGTCCGGCAATCCATCGCCAGTCCAATCAACAACAGTAGGGGAAAGATACCCCCAACGTGACTCCGGAGTACCTTGCACACTACCTGAATATCCTGCCTGAATATGAATATCCTTACCATCCGCCTGTACTCTTCCTTTGGGTATAAAACGCGGATTATTATTGTTACCTATATTTTTAAAGAAAAGTACATGTCCATCTGAATTGCCGACAATAATATCTTCAATCCCGTCTCCATCCCAGTCTATCACACTTGGAACCGGCAATGTGCCACAATAAAGATCTGCATCTACTTGCAAAACAGGTGAAGGTTGGCTGAAAACAGGGTGACCATCCAAAGTAAACTCACCGGAGTATTTATAAAAATAGACTGCACCTTCACCTCCAGCAATGATATTTGTTGTTCCACTTTTAACATCCACATAAGAACATACAGAAGCTGATATACTGGGATGCTGTAACAATATATTATCAGAGCCTACTACATAATGGCGAGGAGACAAAGTATCCTGCGAAAGTTCCGGACGTGAATAGTATGTAAAATTTCCCAATCTTGACCCACATATCAATTCCTGCATATCATTTTTTCTAAGTGTCACCATCGCAATATTCATCATCCCCCAACGGGTTTCTTTTCGGCTATGGGTAACCATTTGTTTGACAGAAGGGGTTCCGGACAATAATCTAGGATAGCGTATATTACACAAATAGGTATAATGAAGTGGGGTCGTAGAAACACCCGCTTCATCATAAGGTCTCCACTCTTTACTCGAAGGATTTTGGTTGGCATATTTTGCCGGGATACTATGCCCCACCAGCTCTAAGAATAAATCTACACTCTGATCTTTATTTATACGTGCAGCTATACTTTGAGGAAGAGAAGCCAATTCAGGCAACTCAATACCTCCGATTCTATCAAACGACTGTTTCTTAAGATTAAATACTGTATGGATTACAGAATCTTTTTTCAACCACAAAGCATGGACATTATGGTCATCAGTTTGAAATATTGTGCCTTTCAACTTGAAAGGAGAAGCTATTTTATGAGGCTTATCAAATATAGGAACACCATTTTCTGTATTCCTCAACCATTTATAAAGATAAAGTTCAGTTGTTTTCCCTGTTCCGGCAATAAAAAGATCAGGACAATCACCATTATAAACAAATGCACTGCCCAATACCATATGACGCAAATGAGGAAGAGAAAGAGGGCCTATCCCGTCAGGAGCCATTGACTTTAATGGTATCAGATCTTGATCATTTTGCGCAATCCCTAGAAATGAAAAAGATAAAAAGAAAATTATGGATAAAAAGAATGTTTTCATAGGTATTTATTTTTTTGTTTTTAAACACTTTCTAAATGATTTAAAACGATGAAATGTCAAATAGTTGGCATCATGTTGCCGCTTAGGCAAACCATTCTTATCATCAAACGCTGTACGAGAAACAGCAATAATATCATTTCCTTCAATAAGCCAGTCAATATACTGGAAACCATGAAAATGAGGATCGTCGTGACTGATAAGTGTATCTCGTACCTGCCAATCCCGCAAATCGGATGAGGAGACCAATACTAACCTGTTACGTAACAAGCCACAGTGTTCCTTTCCCAAATCTTGCTTAAACACATGGTTGGTAATGGCCCAATAGAGATTGGAAACAGAATCAAATCTTATTACGAATTTCTTAGAAGCTCCCGGTAAATCAATAATATCCATCTGAGGATCAAAATAGGCTTGCTTACCATCATCGCTAATCCTGACCATGGCCGCTTTTCCATCAAAATTGCGTTCTTCAATCCTTAATATATCTACCACGTTTCCTTCACGAGTAACAACAGCATTTCCTTCAAGCCAACCATTGAACGTCCGATCAGTACCAAGCCAAGTAGAATCGTAAGGCAATGCTTCTGAACGTGTCCAGGCTGCAGAATCTAAAAGGTTGGCATTGATTGGAGCTGACATCATAAATGCCCTAAAATACCGTTTGCCTTTAGGAAGGTTATCTTCCATCGCACGCCAGATTCTACCTTTTGCATAAGCTACCGGTACAGAAGCAGAATGATAACTTTTAGACTCTCCACTTAACAATCCATGCTTCGAGTCAATGGGGGTAGTCCAATTACGACCTCCGTCGTCCGAACGTAGAATAACCATATGATTAAAACCTCCTTTAGTACCCATCAGGTATAAAACAGAGTCATGAACAAAAAGAGAATAGAAACCTACTTCAGGGATTTCTGAAAGTACTTCCCATGTTTTACCTTTATTTGTGGAACGATAAAGACGCACAAATCCTGTCTTACCACTGAAACGCGCTCTGCATCCTGCTATATAATCACCATTCGGTAAAACGGCCAGTGCCGGATCTGTTACAAAATTCCGATCCGAATTATCAGAATTATAAATAACCGTACCTGGTACTGTAGGCAAATCGACTCGTTCAATTTGTGGCGCAAACAACAACGAACTGTTTCCATTCATATCGGGCACAGTAACCCATCTGTTATCTAATTCGTAACTATAAAGATAAAACTTTTGATTTCCTGATAAAAAGAACTCATTCAATGATTTCCATTTCTTATTAATCACAGGAGTCGTAGCAGCCAAATAAACCGTAACAGGATATTCACTCTTTATTTTTATCGCAGATTGACAATGCCTAAATCGGCGAACAAACATTTTTCCCTGAAGATGTTGATTTATCCCCTCATCAAACTTAAATAATTTAGATTTCAAGAACAATTCCGTTTGAGGAGTTACCATAGAAATATCCGTCATATTTCCCTTCACAAACACTTTCTGTGCCGAAACGTATTGACCAGCGAATAGACAACACAAAGCAATAAATAGTATTTTTCTTCTCATTATTCCAAACTGTTTAAAATATTTCTATAACTTCATTATCAGTACGAAATGGCAATACTGGTAGTCCATTGGAACAAAAGAGGTTACCTACCGCATCATTAGAGAAGCTATATCGCACAGCAACAGGGTGTTTTACTGTAGTCGACGTAACTACTAGTGTATTAGTTTTCTTATCTATCTTACCTTTAGCGGGAACAAATTTCATATCTTCTCCTGCAATCTCCAGAGCAAACGGTTCTTTTCCTTTACAAACGATTCCAGCATCGGCATTATCAAACCATATCCGTATTCTGGAGTTCTCCCTCTCCATTTTTAGAAAAGAAGGATGTCGATAGGCAGCAGTTTTTTTATTATACTTCTCCCCAAGAGCCCAATGTGCCAAACGTTCGCCCACAGGACGTTTGTATTTGGGATGTATATCTCTAATATTGTCAACATAATCAGGTATAGCAACCATACCTACATTAGGCAGTTTAGACACTTCGTATTGTTGCTCTCTAACCTGTGCAGCAGCTCGGGAAGCAAATTTATAACGAGCATATGGGGCTATTTGTACATAATAAAAGGGGAGTTCATCATCTGAAAATCCCTGGCGCCAAGCTTTTATCATGGACGTGAACATACTCGCATAATAATTACCATTGGCAAGATTAGCTTCGCCCTGATACCAGATAATACCAGCAAGCCGTATAGGCATTAAAGGATGTATCATAGCGTTATAGGTAGTGGACGGAGAAATATCCCAACCAGTACTTGTACTAAGAGTTTGCAATGCTTTGGCAAATTCAGGATGCTCTTCCATAGTTTCATGAGGCATCCACGTTTCTATATTTGTTCCTCCCCAAGAAGAATTAATCAGTCCAATAGGACTATCTAATTCCTGGTTGAGCTTTTTCCCAAAGAAATAACCTACAGCAGAAAACAATTTTAATGTTTCCCGGGAACATACCATCCAGCGGCCACGACAATCATCTTGAGGAAATAGGGACGTTTGTTTCTCTACAGTAAAAAAACGTATCTCAGAGTTATTGGCATGTGGTAATTCATCTTTGACATCCTGAATACCTTTAGCGGAATTCCATTCCATATTAGACTGACCACTGCATAACCATACCTCACCAATAAGTACATCTTTAATAATCAAATCTCTATCCTTTATCTTTACTTCTATTTGATAGTTTTTTTTTGAGGTTGGGGGAGTTTGCAGTTCTACCTCAAAACGCGCTCTATTATCAGCTTTTACAATAATAGTATCTTGTCCCCATGAAGGGATGATACGTACTGTTGTACGAGGATTGGTCCAGCCCCAAAATTTCACTTTTGAATTTTGTTGTAATACCATATGGTCACTAAAAATAGAAGGTAATGACAAAGGAGGTATGGACTGCGCATATGCCTGGCTACAAAATAGCCAGGCAAATATGATAGTATATAAATAATTTCTCATCATTTGTATATCTTAATCCCACAATTCCAGTTTCATTTCAGTATTACGGTAAATTAGCGTATCAGCCATTACATAGCGTATTCCGCTGGCAGCGTCAGTATACTCATAATTTAAATAGAACTGCTTTTTCTCCCGATCATATTTAGAAGCACCAAGATCTTTGATGCCTGTGATTTGAGAGCTTCCCGGAATCAGATTGTCTGAAATAGATACACTATTGTCTTCATTAACATGCAAAATCATTGAATATTTAGAAGTTCCAGATAGAAATTCTGCAATACCATCTGTTGTCAAACTTGAAGCGTTGATAGTACCTAAGTTCCACACCAAATTCTTAATATACATATCCTCTTCATGATCTCCTACATACTTTAAGGTTTCAATCAAATTCCCTGAATTATCATACGCGCTCCGTTGTCCACGATGATAGTACACACCATGAAACTCACTAATATACTTAATGACTATTATAGTATAATCTTTAGCTTCAATACCAGCCTCAACATCCCCTTTTAAAATCTGATCAGTAGAACTTTCAGTAATTCGGATTGGTAAAGCATAGGTGTTTTCAACAGCTAACGGATCCGTCAGAAACTTTTCTTTATTCAAAGTCAATTTGATTGTTCCCAAAAATTTTCCTTTAGGAATAATAATTGTATGATTATCACTTAATGAATAATAGTCTTCCGGCAATAGCTTAAACTGATTATTTCCTACATAATCAACATTTTGCAGCATTTCCGGTTCTATTTGAAAAGTTACTCTCTCATCAATTTTATTTTCACGTTTTCCTCCTAATACTACGCCTATTTCAATAGACGGATCATCAGAAAAGACTGTCCGTATAGGTCTTTGATACGCAAAATAAGTAGTAGAATAGTCATAATCCTCAATAAAATCTTCATACTTCTGACAAGAAGTTAAAGACAAGATTACTGTTAATAAAAAAATCAATTTAGCTTTCATATTATCATTTGATTTTAGTCTTTAAAATATAAAAAGGAAAATAATCATTTTTACCATCCTTTATTTTGCAAAATTAATCCGTTGGTACTATTTACTTCAGCTTCAGGAATAGGACCATAATACATATAATCTTGATAATTTCTCGTTTCGACTACCTTATCAAATTCATATGTAAACGTATCACCCACTTTTTGAATTGTAACGCCCTTTACAGGTGTATTTATAACCTCTAGCGGAAGCATCCAGCGTCTTATATCAAAAAATCTATGATTCTCAAAACATAGTTCAATGCGGCGTTCGTTCTGAACTAACTGACGAAATTCATCTTTTCCAGCTGCTGCCACCTCTCCTACATAGGGATCTTTAGAATTTATTCCAGCTCTTTTACGCAATTCTTTTAGCATCGTTTCTGCAGTCTTACCCCAACCAAGCGGATCAGCTTTAGGCCCCCAAGCCTCGTTGGCAGCTTCCGCATAATTCAGCCATAGTTCTCCTTTACGGAAAATACAATAGTGATGCTTGGCTCTAGTAACAGTTTCTCCTGGAACAAGAGAAACATTTTCACTTATCGTCTTACGCAAATAATAACCCGTACGCGTAGCCTTTTCTTTATTACTTTCCGTATCCAGCCCTCCTTCAAAAGTTTCAACCTTTGTTTTGGAGAAAGTAGCACCATTGTACAAGATTGCCAGATCAAAACGTGGATCACGATCAATATAAGGATCCTCAGGCTTATATCCACTATGTTCAACATCGGTAATAGGGTAACCGTTTTTCATAGGAAAAGCATCCACCAGTTGTTGTGACGGGTTAGTACGTCCCCAACCATATAATTGGGGAATAAAATTATTTTGCTCAGGAGTATTGATATCTTCCTGATAATTACGCCACAAGATTTCGGCATGATCAGGTTTCTCAAAGAAATCGGCTTTCATTGCCGGTAATGAAGTGCCACTGAGTTGAATAGCTTCCATAGCATATTGAGCAGCTGTTTCCCATAATTTTATTTTTTCAGTTTCACTTTTTTCTATGGTATATAATGGACTCGCCGCATAAAGTGCCACGCGTGATTTTAAACACATTGCTGCAATCGCAGTAGCACGGCCTTCCTTTGTCGGTCCCAACTCTGCATTATTTACATCGTCATATTTTTTAGGAAGATATAATAAACTATTGTCAATATCATCGTATATTTGCTTTACACAATCATCAAATGAATTACGAGCTTGCTTGATATTTTCACCTTGCGGTAAAGACTTGGTGACAATAGGAAAGCCTAACAACTGCCCGTTTGTAGCAATTCCTGAGAACCGGCTTAACAGTTCAAATTGGTACCATGCTCTTAGAAAATAAGCTTCTCCTTTTGAACGACGCTGAATGACCGTATTAAGTTCATCCTTATTGGAAAACTTAATGTGCGGAGCCCGTTCCAGAAAATAGTTCATATTTCGAATCTGTCTATAGCAATTAGTCCACGTATCAAAAGGATTATAATTAGGACGCCATGAACCTAAGGCCATATTCAAAATCGGAGTATTATAATCATTAGTTACAGCATTATCAGTAGCACAATCAAGGTAATTGTTTGAAAAGCAATCATAATAGGTCGGCAATTGAGCATAACCATCTACTAATGCTCCCATGGCGAATGTTCGGTCACTCCAAACAGTTTCATCGTTGTAGTTATCATCTATTTTGGGATCCAGAAAATCTGAGCAGCCATATAGACTAATCAAGACAACGACTAATAATTGTTTTATAATATCTTGTAGTTTCATATTCGATAAATTTATATTTATTTTTCCCATTAGAATACAACATTAATTCCCCCAGTAAACGAACGGAAGAAAGGATATCCGGTTACACCTGCATCGATATACTCTGGATCTAGGTCTTTTATCGAAGAAATAGTGAATAAATTAGATCCCCTTACAAATAGCTTCACTTGCTTTAATGTCATCTTATTCGTTATGTTCTGAGGTAATGAATAACTCAACATTGCATCGCGTAATTTGAAAAAGTTTCCACTACGCATCCACAAAGAAGAAGAACGATAGTTATTTTGGTTTTGCTGTGTAGTAAGTCTCGGGAATTTACCTTCACCGGTAGACGGGTTAAAATAATTCTTAACAAATGTGGAATACTTTTGATCTTCCCTCATCCAATAATATGAGTTGTTCAGATAGATGTCATATTGTGCCATACCTGAACCTGATAGAGAAAGCTCAAAACCTTTATATGCCAGATTAATGTTCAGCCCAAATTGAAAACGTGGATATTCGTTGCCTATTGGCAACATATCGTTCTCATTAATATGATGATCATTATTTATATTTGCATACTTTACATCACCAATCTGTACAGGACCGAAATCTTGCACTGGATGTGCTGCAATTTCATCTCCACTTTTGAAGAGCCCTTCAGCTATCAGTCCAAAACGAGTATCAACCGGCTTACCCTCTTTTTTACGGTTTGAAGATAAACCTTCCATATCATCAGTTTTCTCATATACAGCCTTACTCCATATAGTATTTCCACCTATTGAATAATGAAGTTTCCCAATATTACCCGAATATTCCAAAGCCAATTCTACCCCCTGATTGCGTACACTTCCATAGTTCCTATACATCAATTCACCTCCATTTATGGAACTGAATGAAGTAGTAGGAGTAAGAATGTCATAACGATAATTATTAAAATAGTTAAAGTCTGCAGTCAAACAATTCAAGAATGAGGCTTCTGCTCCAATATTAATTTCAAATGACTTTTCCCATGTTAAATCCGGATTTCCCACATGTACCAACGTCGATGTATTGACATCTTCCTCCAGTTTTGGACCAAAGTGTGTGCTTTGACTAGTATTCCAACGAGACTCAAACAAGAAGAAATCAAAATAGTTATCAGTTCCCAATAATCCCGTACTAGCTTTTATTTTCAAGAAATCAAGCCATTCTTTATCTTTTAAGAATTTTTCTTCTGAAGCAATCCAGGCAACTCCCACTGTTGGGAAATAACCATAGCGATTTCCCTTTGTAAAACGGGAACTACCCATTACTGCCATATCCAATTCTGCAATCCATTTTTTATTGTACACATAATTTGTACGAAGTGCAAAAGTTCTGTTCACATCATCCTGTGAAGAGCCTAAGTTTTCCCGTCTACTTTGGAATATCACTAAATCAGATTTTAATTGGTGCTTTGCTTGAAACGTACGATCATAACTCAATTGGCCAAAGTAACCATAGTTACGATACATTTGGTCTGCAATTCTACTTTTATCAGACACTTTCTTTTCTACAGTAAGCAGTTCTTTCCCTATCAAACTATTTTCATTAAAAATAGGACGATATGAAGAAAAATTCTCATTTTTACCTACCACTAAATAATTATAAACGTCAAATGTTACATAAGCCTTAGCACTCAATCCTTTAACATACCTATCCAGACTTAAATCAAAGCCAATATTAGTTTGCCCTTTTCTGACTGTATTTTCTTTAGAGCCACCTAATGCCATCTCAGCATATATATTCTCGCGCGACGAAGAAAGATTAGCATTCTCCATAGCACCATAAATTTCGGTACCCGGATTTCCAGGATCACTGAATTTTATGGGATAAGCGTTCGGTCTATGCGAGGATAAACGAGAAAAAAGTTTATCAGCTGACATATAGTTAGTTGTGTAAAATTCCATTTGTCCAGCAATATCAACAAACGCTTTCAACCAATCATTTACCTTGTAATCAAGATTCACTCGCAAATTGAATTTATTGGAAGTATTGTTTTTGCCAACAGCCTCATATCCACCATAACCAGCATAGGTCGCATTTACATAATATTGAGCAGATTCATTTCCACCACGGAACTGTGCTATTGCTTTTCTATAACTCATATGATCGTTCAAGCACAGCTTATGAAAATCAACATCCGGATAAAGCACCGGATTGGTTCCCATACGATAACCATCAATATCAGTCTGAGTATAGTAAGGTGATAAACCATCATTAATTCTTGCCTGATTATACATGGTTGCATAATCAGCCGAATTTAAATATTCAGGCATACGCACAGGAGTTTGTGCTCCAAATTCAATATTAAATTGACGATCCCTTTTATATTTTATTCCTCTTTTAGTTTTTACCAACAGTACACCATTTACTGCCTTGGGGCCATATAATATTTTAGAAGTAGCATCTTTCAATACAGTAATTGATTCTATTTCTTCTGGAGTCAAATCTTCTAGAGGACGTTCAATGCCATCAATGATAATTAATGGAGCATTATCCGTTGCTGAACGAGATAAACCTCGTATATTAAGTACAGTAGCAGAACGCCCAGGCTCAGTTGGTACTTGTGAAACATTTAAACCAGGGGCTTTGCCAGAAAGTATATTTAATACATTCATTTGATTGGAACTAGAAATAGCATCCTCATCTATAGTTGATGTAGCACCCACAATTTCTCTTGCTATGGTTTTCCGGAATGGCAGTTCAACTTCATCTTTCACTCCTCCATAAGGAATCGATTTTTCCATTACTACTACAGGATTCTGCTTGATTACAGATACTCCCAAATATTGTGGTTCAAATCCAGGCACATCAAAAACTAATGTACTGTTATCAGTTACTTTCAAAGAAAATTTTCCCTGTTTGTCTGTGGACGATTCAAAAATACCTTCATCAACAGTTATTCTTACTGATTGAATCGGATTTCCTTCTTTATCGACAACTTTTGCCTTTATCTCAGAATATTGTTTGCTTCTTTTTTGTGCATAAATGTTACTTTCCGAAAAGAATGGCAGTAGAAGCATCAGAATAATGTATATATATAATGTTTTCATATCCTACAAATTAAAATTTATAGATCTTTTTCTACCAACCTGGATTTTGCTCTACATTATTGAGCATTTCCATTTGGCTTTTAGGTATCGGATACCAATAATGTTTATCTTCGAATACACGCTTATAATCAGGATGTTCCATATATTCAAACCGGAACTGATCTTTGCCAGTACGAGTAATCACCGCCTTATAAATAACTTTTACTGCATCCTTAGCAATTCTCCAACGGCGGATATCATACCAGCGATGGTCTTCAAAACATAGCTCAACAGCTCTTTCATTACGAATCCGTTCTCTGAAGATTTCTTTATTAGCTTTGTATTCATTTCTAACCGGAACCGCTCCTACTCTATTACGGATGATGTTAATAGCATCTACGGCAGACATATCCGTACCTGGCACCTTCGTTTCAGGTCCATACGCTTCATTAGCCGCTTCGGCAAAATCAAGATAAAGTTGTGCTACCCTGATATAAATTGCAGGCATATAATAGTTATAATCATTTTCCCACTTATTGGCTGTTTCAGGCCACCACTTCCGAATAAGATATGGACAACGCGGATTGTATGTCTGCGAGAACAAAGCCATCATATCTGCAGATTTTGAATTATCATATGTGTTATATTCCCATAATTCGAAATAATGAGGAACACCTTTGTTATTTCCCCATTTCACTCCATTATACAGAATATCATAATAGAAACGAGGATCACGATTCACATAGGGATTTTGATCATCATAATCAGCACCTGCATCTTTGATAGCACGTCCATCAGCCATTTCAAACATATCTACCATATTCTGTGTAGGAGATGCACAATGTACATTAGAAGCGCACATAGAGTTAGGTATAAAATTGGCATTCCACTCACTCTTAGCACGTATCCCATTTCTTTTAGTCTGATAAAAAATGGCCTCATCACTAGCCATGATATCTTTATTATAAAATATCTTAGAATATTCTTCCACTGTCTTACCTGGCATTAATCTATTGCAACCTGTTTGGTTGATATAATCAATAGCTTCCCATGCGGCCATAGCTGCCTTTTTACAGATTTCAAGATCATAATTATAGTTAAGTTCAGGACACATCGAAGGGCTAGCTGAATAAAGAAGTGCCATACTTTTAAGAGCCAATGCAGCTGCTTTTGTAACACGACCCTTTTCTGAAGCTCCCCATTTCTCTGGTAACAACTGATATGCAAGTTCAAGATCAGAAACAAGCCAATCTGTTGATTCATGATAAGATAAGCGTGGAAAATCCATATCATCATCCGACAAGAATACTTTATCAAACTTGAACATACCTCCCCAACGACGAATTATTTCAAAATAATTCCAAGCTCTAAAAAAATAAGCCTGCCCTAACAGCTGATCGCGCTGTTCTGGAGTAGCGTCCTGCAAATCGTCTATATGACTAATACATAAATTAACAGTACGTAAATTCCGCATAGCCATAGCAATTATCGGCATTTTATTAGTAGCCACTGAATTCATAGCTTCACTTGTGTACCAACCTAATTCCAGGTTATCTTTAGTGAGCATAAAATTGCCATCATTTAAATCTCTATGACAAGTTCCTTTTGCAGTACACAAGCCCTCATCCCCAAAGGCAAAACGCCCTCCACCATGGGTGGAAAGAAAAGGATCACAGGTCAATACATATACTTTATCCAAAACCCCTCTATAGGATAAATAATTCTGGAATACTTCCTTATCTGTAATTCCCATATCCGGTGATTTATCCAAATAATCTTCACATGAACTAAGTAGCATGAAGACTGATAAAATTAGATATATACTTTTATTTTTCATAATATATTAGTATTTAGAAAGTTAATCGGAATCCCATATTATATCTGCGTGTTAAAGGATAACTGCCCGATCCACCCGATTCCGGATCAATTCGGTTATCAAATGAAGTGATCGTGAACAGGTTATTGCCATTGACATAAACCTGCATATTATTTATGCCTACAAAACGGCGTAAAACTTCAGCTTTTATATCATAAGACAATTCTAATGTTTTTAATCTAAAATAAGAAGCATCCATTAAACCATATGTTGAAGACTGACGGATATGTGCTGTATTCTTCATACTAAGACGCGGCCGATTGGCATCCACATTATTCCAGTGCCAACGTTCCAAACTTTCAGGCCATGCCATATCATAATCATAAGGGAATTCCCACAAAAATGAGGTCCGTTTTTCGACTCCAGCTACTCCATAAAATAAAGCTCTAAAACCAAAGTTCTTATAATTAAATCCAAGTGTAAACGAATAAGTATAGGCCGGATCTGAAGTTAATTTCATAGGAACTTTGTCATTATCATCAATTACACCATCACCGTTATAATCGTTATAAATGAAATCTCCCGGTTGTCTGATATCATTTTGCCAAATAGAGGCTGGCGTATTATATACATCATCCCATGAACGGTTAATATCAATCTGATCCAATCTGGACAGATAGCCGATTGGCTTACCAGCACTTTTCTGATACTCCAAACGATTTATAGGGTCATCACGAAATACCACTCTGTTCTCTTGAAATGAGAAACCTGCCTTAAGATAATATTGAAAATCACTGATATTATCACGCCATTCCGCCTCTATCTCATAACCATGATTTTTGGTCTTACCTAGATTTGCATACGGAGCAGTTTGACCAAACCATATAGGCACCGTATTTTCCCTTTTCATCAATATACCATCACGTTTTTCAGAGAAAAAATCTACAACTAGATTGAGTTTATTGAAGAACGACAGTTCAATACCCAAATTTTGTTTACGCGCTGTTTCCCATGTTGCATTTTCATTCGCGGCTCCACTCTCAAAATATAATACATAATCATTATATGCTTTATCATCACCGAATGTGGCATTACTACCAGAAGAATATTGAGTAAGGTATGTAAAGCGCGACGCACCATGGTCACTACCAACTTCACCATATGAATATCTCACTTTTGCTTTTGTTAAAAAACTCAAGAAATCCATTTTTTTGATAAAAGGTTCTTCAGTAATCATCCACCCTATTGCCATAGACGGAAAAAAGCCGAAACGCTTACCAGGAGCAAATTTCTCAGAACCAGTATATGCCCCATTGAATTCTGCAAAATAACGATTGTTATAATTATAAGTAACACGTCCCACCCAGCTTTCTTCATAGCTAGGAAAATCAACTAATGAGTTTCCTGCACGCTTCGTCTCATAATTACGACGGTTAAAAACACCTAAAACGGACAGATCATGACCACCAAATTTACGAGCATAATTAATCGAAGCTTCATAATATAAATCTTTGACTGAGTGATCTAATGTCTCACCACCATATACAGCAGGTTTCTCCACCCATTCATCATTAGGAAACCATATAGGGTCAGAACCCGGTTCCCAATACATACAAGCCACATCCTTTTGTATCAACCTATTATAGGCAAATGTAGTGTTATACGAAACTTTTGCTTGTACCGACAAACCTTTAGTAATAAAATCTAAATTTTGCTTTAAAGTTACATCACTAAATAACCGACTTGTTTTTTGAGTGGCGCTACCCTGATAATTCAGTGAATAAATAGGATTCCACCAACGTCCAATTGAAGTTGTACCTAAAATACCATTTTCATATCTTAATGGATAAACATAATTAGGCATCAAATACATGTAAGAAAAAAGGTCTGAATTATTGGTAGCAGATGAGGAACCAAATGGGTCTCTCCCCATATATGATAAAGGGCGGTTACGAGTCGCTATATCTCCAGCAAGGTTTACAGATATTTTAGTATACTTGGTTACATCCATATCAAGATTGGTACGATAATTATATCGCTCATATTTGAAGGTTGGATCGTACTCAGGTTGTTTTTCTGTTTTAAAAACATCTCCATCTTTAGTATACCCAATGGAAGCAAAATATTTAACAAAAGAGGTTCCACCTGACATATTCAAATTATACTGTTGTGAAAAAGCGACCTTCTTGTAAAGTAAATCTTTCCAATTAAGTTCTGGATAAAAATAAGGATCAGTATTGTTTCTCCAATTATCTTTATAGGTTTCACTATAGATTTTATCCCAACGTCCTTCGTTGGCATGAGCCTCACTTGCTAAATCCATTGCAGTCAGTCTATCCAATACTTCATAATTATTTATAGGTTCTTTCAATCCAAAGTTTGAAGAGAAATTAATTTTAATTTTACCTTCTTTACCTCGTTTAGTTGTCACCAAAATTACCCCATTAGCCCCTTTTACTCCATATACAGCAGTAGCAGATGCATCCTTTAAGACTGATAAACTCTCGATTTCGTTAGGATCAATATCATTAAAACTACGTTCAATACCATCAACTAAGACTAGAGGTTCTGTGCTTCCCCAAGTAGACTTTCCTCGAATGACTATTTGCGCTTGGTCACTACCTGGCTCTCCACTTGACTGTATTGCTGTAACTCCAGGAAGCATACCTGTAAGAGCACTAGATACATTGGTAGTTCCTCCTACCTTCAATAGATCATCGCCTTTAGCCTGAGTAATAGCACCAACTATCGACGCCTTTTTCTGCACACCATACCCCACAACAACAACTTCCGTCAATTTTTGAGTATCATCCTCCAACTCGATTTTCAAATTAGTAAATGACTTTAAACCTGCTAATTGCAATTCTTTTTTCTCAAAACCTACATAAGAAAATACTAAAGTAGCATTTCGGGATACACTCATACTAAAGTGCCCGTCAATGTCAGTAATGATTCCACTTGAAGAATTTTCTTTTTCTACAATATTTACACCAATCAGCGGAAATCCACTTTGGTCATAGACTACACCTTCCACTGTCACTTTATCGGGAGATGTTTGTGCTAATAAATCAATGCATATCCATAATAGGCACAATAGTAAAGCACTGGCTCTGTATTTAACCATGCCGAATCTGCATATCGATTCTTTGTTTCCTTTCATAATATTAAATATAATTTAGTTAAAAACATCTGATTCTCCTGGAACGGATAATCTGTTAATTTTCATTATTTAACTCATGTATAAAATACATATAGATTTCGGGTTATGACTATGGAAAATTTATTAATTTAAGTCATAAACCATCAAATGAATTCCTGTTTTGGAGTACTTTGTTTTCATGGTTGATTAAATGTTAAATGAATTACTTCAATTGGCTCTGATTTTTATTACTACTTTTTTAACTTTTTTACTTTGCCCTGTATTCATGCAAGGCTGATGTAAGTCCTCTGGAAAGAACAGAAAGAATCTTGTTGAATCAGCCCAAAGATATTTCTCTATATCAGCTTTATAAAATGCAATATCTTTTTCTTCATTATATAAGACAATATTCTCTGTTGCATTATGACTGAGACCTATATATTCGCTACCTTCTATTACATATTGCAGATCAATATATTCACGATGGGACTCAAACAAAACCTCTTCTTCTTTTTTCGTTTGATATTCACTTATTGTTACATATACATCGCTACTCAAGTTAATAGTTCCCAATAACAACGAATCTGTCTTCAAACTATTTAAATAATCAAACACCACTTTCCAACGCTCCGGATATAATTCATAATGCTTTCTGAAACAGTCTATGTTTATTGAAGAATCTGGTTCAACTTTAAAGTTATGTAAGATTAAATCCCAATTATTTGAAGCTACCATAATATCAGATTGTTTTTGTGATGATTTTGTATGATTTACATTACAAGAAATCAAGAAGATCATTAAGATAACGGCCATTATTTTCACACATATTTTCATGATTTCCTGCGTTTAAATAAGTTTGTACTGACAAAGCCTATTAAAAATATAACCATTGTACCGAAAACAATTGTTAGATTAGCATGAAACGGGCTTTTGTATTCACTCCAAAAACCATCAGTAAACAGTATTGGTGATAAACTCATCCAAACAACAACTATTACACCGCATATTACTCCCAATACTGCATCTACATTACGAGCCTTCCTTGTCACATATCCTAATAGGAATAAACCTAACATTCCTCCACTAAATATGGAGGATAAAGCCCACCAAGCATCTAAAGCACTTTCTACATTCAAAAAAGCTAATGCCACTAATATGCCAATGATACCGACAACTATATTTGAGCCATAAAGCACGCAAACCGATTGTTTTTCAGTTGGTTGTTTACAAATAAATCTTTTATAATAGTCTGTAAGTATAATTGTTGCTGAGCTAGTAATACTAGTTGCAACCGTACTCATGCCAGCAGCAAATATAGATGCAATCAGTAAACCGGTAAGCCCGACAGGAAGTTCCTGAACGATAAAATATGGAAAAACGGAATCTCCGGTAACACCCATCGGTAATAAATCTGGATATGCTTTGTAATAAGTATACAACGCCGTACCTATCATAAAGAAGATCATTGATACTGGAATAAATAAATATCCTCCAAATAATGCTGAGAATTTAGCCTGTTTCTCATCTTTAGCCGTTAAATAGCGCTGTACATAGTTTTGATCAATACCATAATTCTGAAGGTTAATAAAGATTCCATAAACCAAGCATACCCAAAAAGTGGAATCAGATAGACTGGTTCCAAAACTCCCTAAACTGAATTTATTATCAGCGACTGCCATATCAAACATTTGCTTAGGTCCTTCGGGCATGTTAAACATCAATACAAACATACATATTAGAGCTCCACCAATCAATATAAAACCCTGAATAGCTTCAGTCCATATCACTGCTTTTAATCCGCCCAACATTGAATAGAAGATAATGGCTACACTTGTAACTATTATAATAGCTTTAATGTCCCACCCCAATAAAGCATTCATCGGTAATGCCAAAAGATAAAGTATGGACCCCATACGTGCTATCTGAGTCAGCAAGTAACAAATGGATGCATAGAACCTAGCCCAGGTGCCAAACCTCTTCTCAAGAAAACTATATGCAGAAACACTACCTAAATTACGATAAAAAGGAACAAAATATCGTGCTGCAAAATAAGAAGCAATAGGAATAGAAAGGCTAAATACAAATGCATTCCAATCGGCCATATACGCTTTTCCCGGATATGCCAAATAACTTATACTACTTACATAAGTTGCAAAAATAGACATACCTACTACCCAACCAGGAAGGCTACGACCAGCTGAAGTAAATTCATCTGAAGTTCGTTTTTTACTAAAAAAAGAACATCCAAGCAAAACTACCCCACCTGTAAATATTAAAAAGACTATTGTATCTATAATAGACATAATATCAGCACTTATGATTTTAAATCAAGATCCATGTTCAAATTTTCTAATGCAATTCTTACTTGATCACGTTCTTCTTTTTCAAAATGGTTAAATGGAGCTGCCACAAAATCACTACAGACTCCCAAAAGAGATAAAGCGCATTTTAGGCTTTTCAAATAACTGGAGCCATATTTTCCTATGGTGTATACAGTAGTGCTTATTTGCATCACAATTTTCTGTAGACGATATAGTTCCTCAAAATTATGTTCCTTTGCAGCATTGTAAAGAGCAACATATAACTTAGGAAACATGTTGGCACCTCCATTAATTCCGCCATTTCCTCCCATCAGAACAACTTCTCCGGTAACCTCTTCAGGGCCAACTAACATAGAGAAGTTTGGATGATCTTTCATTATATGCATTACCGACTGAAAATAAACTAAATTGGCAGAACTATCTTTAAACCCTATAACCTTGGGATTTTCTGCTATACGATAAATTGTTTGTGGAGCGAAATTTACTTTGGTATGCGTAGGCATATTATACAAAAAAAGAGGCAGTGGTAAATCTTTAATGAGCTTATCATAAAATTCCACTAATTCTGGTTGAGCAGAAGCAAAATAATACGGTGGTGCAGAAACTACAGCTTCAGCACCATAGTTAGCAGCTACCTGTGCAAGTCTAACACTCTCCACAATAGATGTATCTGATATACAAACCAGTACCGGCAAACGATCTGCTGTAATACGACAAGTCTCACGAATCATTTCTGCTCGCAACTTGTAACTTAGGCATTGTGCCTCACCTGTTGTTCCAAGAATAAAAAGAGCATTTACACCTCCATCAATAAGACGCTCTATTAAACACTCCAAGCCTCTAACATCTAACGTGTCATCATCTAATAATGGGGTTACTAATGGCGGGATTATACCCGACAAAGGAGATTTAAGTAATCTGTTCATACTATTATTTTTTAATTGTTTTGTTTTTTATAATATAGAAAAATCCATCTTCTGCACCTACCAGTAAATCATATATACCATCCTTATCCCAATCAACAGGAGTAGGACTTGTTGTATGTCCTGCCAAAGAAAGTCTGGAAAGATCTCCCTGATTTTTGAAATATATAGTATCACCTGATTGACGTACATTTTCAAGAAATGCAGCATTCAAAGTATTTACAATCAGGTCCAAACGTCCATCGTTATTCCAATCTACCAAACAAAGTTTACGTCTGCCAGAAGCACCGGCTTCTTTATCATTCAAACGAAGAGGACCAGGCTCATTGACAATTGGATCATGTTTTTTTGTAGGGCCAACAATAACCCCCTCCGTTGCAAAAATCCTCTTCCCTGGTTTTAACCATAATTCATCGTTCATTTTAAATCTCTCATAAAAACAGAGGTATCCTTCATGATCCATCAATATAAGGTCTGTAAACCCATCTTGATTCCAATCTATGGCAAAGGGAGTAGTACGCCATTGAGTTACTAAATCTGTTTTACCTGGATTCCACCAATTCCACAAAGGTTTAGGTGCATCTTTTCCTTGCCAGTCCACCTTTACTAGATAAGGTCCTTCCAAATTTTCAACATCTCCAGTATTTTTATACCAAACTATTTCTCCGAAAATAGAGTTAGCTATAATATCCTTTTTCCCATCTCCATCCCAATCGGCAACAGAAACAGTTGTATAACCCCATTTTTCTTCACATGGACCTTGAATAGAACCGTTTTTACCCGCAAGAATACGGATAACTTCACCATTCACTTTAAAATTGACGGGAGCTGCCCATATAGGATCATTACCTCCTCCTAAATTTTTAATAAAACAAATATTTCCTGCTGAATTTCCACTGATAATATCATCAAGCCCATCGTTATCCCAGTCAACACTAAACGGAGTAGACAATGCACCATATTTTACACAATCCGCTTTTTGCTGGAGATAAACCGGAGAATCAAATTGTGGCATATTATCAATAACAATCCCCGTATTTCTTAAATATGCCACTCTACCATCTTCATCCCCTACCATTAAATCAATATTTCCATCTTTATCAAAGTCCACAGCGACAGGCAATATCATTTCAATATGAAATTTAATAATTCCATCCTTATTTTCTAAATAACGCCCTTCAGCAAACCGAGGAACCTCACGTGTCCCAATATTTTCAAACCAAGTTAGTTTATCAATAAATTCACCACATATCAAATCTAAATCACCATCTCCATCAAAATCATACATGTTAGGGGTTGGCGCACCATAAACATCAATCGCCTTCTTTCCCGCCTTTATTTTTCCCCGATTAATATATTCTCCATTTTTGTTCTCCAATAGATACACATATCCATGAAGGGGGCCATTTTTCCAATTACCGTTTTTATCATAGGCATTATCCCAACCATAATCACCCCAATCACCTAATCCTACAATAATATCAAGATCACCATCATTGTCATAATCAACATAAGCCCATGTATTCCCGCGCTCTTTTACAATGTCTTTCAAAGGATTTTCTGTAACCTCTATTTTTTGAGGTCGTGCAAACAAAGAATTCTTAAAATCCAAATATTCGACCCCTTTATGTATTACATGCAAATTTCCATTCACATAAGAAACACTTAAATCTCTATAAGTTGTGTTTACCAATTTTACTCCTTTGTCAAAAAGTGGTGTTTGTTTATTGCCAATATTATGGAAATAAAAGATCCCTTTATGGGGTGTTGATGGACATGTCATCAATAAATCCATCAGTCCATCTCCATCATAATCAATCGGAATCGGCATTCCCCATAATCCCACTCCTAAATCTACTATTAGATCAGGGTTATTATATTTCAATCTGTATTTATCATTAGCTTGTCCATGAATCGAAATACATATCATGGCCGTTAAAAACAAAATAATAATCTTTTTCATATTATATAATTTTAGTAATAAAAACTACAAACCTCAATTTTGCAACTATCGATGTTAAAACTGAGCTCCTTAAGTATAATATCACATGCTTCTTTCAATCTTCACAATTTCAACTTTCAATTGATAATTAAGGTTTCATTCATATCATTTTCCTATTGAAATTTAGTCTTGATTGAGTATATGTCTGTTTTAAATAGTTTTTTTATTATATAATCCAATTGTTTATCGTTTCCCTGTATATGAATTATTTTCTGTGTATGGGTTAATGACTCATTGGGTGCCAATTCTGCACCTGGAGAGGAAGTTTCAATTTCATAAAAAGGTCCCATCACAGAACCATCTTCAACCGGCCCGTCATTATAAGCATTGATTACATCACCGTAGTAAGGATCATTTTGAATTCCCCACTGTCCATTCATGTAGTTCAAAGAGTCTTCAAAAATATCACACCACAAAATAGTAAGTACACCTTTGGAAGAATCATAACTTCCACATAAATTAGTTGCACGTGAAGCAGGTACTCCTAATTTAGAACGAAAACACCCATCTATTTTAAAGTAAATAATGCCATTTTTTACAATTAGTCTATCAGTAGGAATTTTACCAAAATATTCATCATTTACAATTTTTCCCTTTCTAGATTGCTTGTAAGGAATAAATACAGTAGTAGCAGATGTAGGATTAAACATACTAAGCATCCAAACTGATATCAACCCTGTTTCTTTATTCCATGATTCATTTCCAATATTGGTAATCTGGTTATCACTCTTATAAGCTACCGCTTTTATATCTTTAGGAAATTCAAGATTAAAACTTGCTGCAAATTCATTAATATCCAATAAAGAAATAGTTCGTTTAATATTTAAATAAAAAGTGGTACCACAAGCATTTGTTAAGCATCCTTCCTTAGTTAGACATATACAATTTTTACTTTGTGATTGAATTTTGAAAGCCTCTATGTCCAAAACCGGGGGAACTTTCCAATTTTTATAAATTTGTTTTTCCCCTTGCCTGAAATATAAAGAAAATACCCCACCTTCCGGACCGAGCCAAAAACGCTCTTCACCTCCCACAGGATTAAATTGCAAGTCTATTTGTCTCTTTTTGATAAAAGAATAATTAATCCAACCATAACTATCTCCTTCATCCCCAGCAGCAGATGTAGTCATAACTCGCCCTTGCCAGGCTGGAATCACCATAACTTTGGATTTTCCATCATCAGAAATCAACTCAACATATTCAATATTATTCCTGCTCATAAACAGGGCATCATCAGCATAACTTCCCATTTTATTCTTTTTTATCTATTGCAAGATATAAGGACGACCTATACCTTGCAATAGAGAGATTCTCAACTATATTAGATTTTTCCGCATGTTTTTTCTCTATTTATACAATGGACCATAATTTTTACAAGCTCTATAATCACTGCCTTCCATATCTTCGCCAAAAGCAGACCATGCACTCGGACGGAAAATATTTTCTTCAGGAACGTTGTGCATACATACCGGAATACGAAGCATAGAAGCCAGAGTAATCAGATCAGCACCTATATGACCATAACTAATAGCACCATGATTAGCTCCCCAGTTGTTCATAACGGTATATACATCACGGAAATATCCTTTACCTGTCAAACGAGGTGCAAAGAAAGTAGAAGGCCACGTACGGTCGGTACGCTCATTGATAATTTTGAACACATCATCATCCAAATTGACGGTCCAACCTTCAGCAATCTGCAAAACCGGTCCTTGACCTTTTACAAGGTTCAAACGACACATTGTTACAGGCATCTCACCACGAGTTACAAACTGAGAAGAATAACCTCCGCCACGCATATATTCACGACTGGCTGGATGCCATTTGGTTACTGCAAGACAAGCTTCCATTTCTTCTTCCGTAATTTCCCAGAAAGGCTTCATTACCGGCTTGCCGTCACATGTCTGCCAACCTGTTCCGTCAAGCGTACAAGAACCGGAATTAATAAGATGAATAAAACCATTCGCAGCCTTGCCTTCCAGTCTCTTTCCCGTTACACGTTCCACTGCATTCGGACTCCAATAAGTACGTACATCTGCAAATATCTGCGCCGTATTCGTCAAGAGATGATTGAACAACATGGAAGTACAGTTTAGCGTATCGTTTTCCGTAGCAAAAGTAAAAGCCTCACGAATACCGTTCCAGTCGAAAGAAGTGTTTAGAATAGCTTCTGAAAAATCGCCGTCAGGCTTATAGTCTGTCCATTGGCGTTGTCCCTGGAAACCAGCAGCAATTGCATTGTGTCCCATTGCTTCTTCCTTAAATCCCATCTCTGCCAGTTTGGGATTACCAATCATCATATCACGGAAAATGAGAGTCATTTTCACCACATATTCCCAACGTGCATCTTTCTCTTCACGAGAATACACCAAATGTTCTGGATTAAAATCCACCCCTTCATTGCTCTTACAATATTTTTCCACCCACACCATGGCACGAGCAAACTCTTCATGATCATAAATACCCAACTGAACACGACGCTCAATCTCACTGGCATCAACATACTCATTGCGCATACCCAAATATTCCTGAAAGAAATCGGGATTTGGAATGGATCCGGCGATACCCATGGATACACTACCGATTGAAAGATAAGACTTACCTCTCATCGTAGCTACAGCTATGCCTGCGCGAGCAAAACGTAATAATTTTTCCTTCACGTCTTCAGGTATTTCCATATTAGTAACTTCCTGTACATCACGTCCATAAATACCAAAAGTGGGTAATCCCTTCTGTGTATGACTTGCCAACGCTGAAGCTAAATAAACTGCACCCGGGCGTTCCGTACCGTTAAATCCCCAAATGGCTTTCGGCATTTCTCCATCCATATCAATGGTCTCAAATCCGTAACACCAGCAAGGAGTTACGGAGAGTACCACACCCACTCCACTGTTACGGAATTTTTCAGCTGCCATAGCGGCTTCAGCCACTCCGCCAATAGTTGTATCTGCAATCACACATTCCACAGGAGTACCATCGCTATGACACAAAACAGAAGAATAAAGTTCGGACACTTTATGAGCCATAGTCATGGTCATATCTTCCAATGATTCACGAATACCTCCACGACGACCATCAATGATAGGTCGAATACCAATTTTCGGCTTTCCACCGATTAATCTTGAATTTCTCATGGTTCAATTAATTTTATTGAGATCAACACATTTATTAAATCGTTTAAGCTATTAGATAAAAAAAACTAAGAAGTTTTTTCTATAAATTCCCCTTCAGCAAGCACAGACTGTACAGTATTACCATTAGCAATCACATCTGTCAATATCTCAAGCGCTTTTTGCACAAGAATATCTATAGGCTGTTGAATATAAGATATAGGCGCATCAAAAAAATCAAATACTGGATTACCGTCAAAGCCTACCAAACCTATTTTCCCGATAATGTCGTCTCCCATATCTTTGATTATATACAAACAAGCCAATGAAATCATGTTTGTAGCAAACAAAAAAGCGTCTACCCCGCTGTCAATCATTTTAGGAAGTAAGCGGTCAGCAGACTTTCTAGGGCTATCCTGCTTCAAAAAGGCCACGTTAATTAAGCTTTTCTTACCAGCCTCATCCATAGCTTTTTTATAGCCAAGAACACGCTCTTGCATATGAGTAAGATTAACATCATAAGCTACTATGCATGGAGCTGTATAACCTACTCTCAAGAGATATTTGGTCGCAATGTAAGAAGCATTAAAATTATTCAGAGCAACATAACTGACATTGATTTCTGGGAAATAACGGTCAAACAAAACAACAGGAATATGATTATTTACTAATGAGGAAATGGATTTCTCAGAATTATTACAAGGAACAATTATCAACCCATCTACCCCCTTATTAATAAGATTGCCCACAATACGGTTCATCTTATCTTTATTCTCATCGGAACTTCCAAAGAGAACAGTATATCCTTTACGTGCAGCTTCATCTTCCAAGACACGAGCTAATTGGGAAAAAAACGGGTTAGAAATGTCCGAAACCACTAATCCAATTGTCTTCGTCTTACCACTTCTAAGGCTCTTTGCAGCAAGATTAGGTTGGTAATTCATCTCATTAGCAATTTTCAATATACGTTGGGCCGTTTTCTCCCCTACACGATATTCTTTCTCCTTACCATTCAAAACGAATGAAACCAATGCTGTAGAAACGCCTGCAGCTTCTGCGATATCTTTCAATGATGTTTTTCTTAGTAAGGACATATAGTATATAGAAATTGAAATGCAATTATTTAAAATTGTTTTTTGGATTTATAGCATTCGTTATATTGTTACGCTGCAAATATACATATATATTTTAAACTAACAAATTTTTTCGCTAATTCGTTATAGTTTTTTTTCATGCAATCTAAAAAAGAATACTAAAAGAGCTTGTAGATCATCCTCTTTCTATTCCGAAAATAATATACATCAATATTTTCATGCTCAAACACAAAGAAAACCAGCCTAGAGATAACAAGACGTATCAGTACCCCAATCAACCACACAAAACAGAAAAAGCTATTACTTCTAATACACATTGCTTGCATACCAAAATCAAGATGTCTTCTCCCCCATGTGCATTCAGTAAACAGTTTCAAAGAAAAGCAAATTAAAAACAATTGGTTTATACCATCCAAATCAAGATGTAGCAAGATTTCCTCAATCCGCATATCATTTGCAATATCTTTGATCAGGTTTTCATTGTATGGTCAGAAGCAATGTCTCTGTTTCAACTTAACCATAAGTTCGACGTTGATCTACTCGTTAGCTTCAAATAGCCACATTCTATATATCAATAATTCTTTCATTAAACCAGTTTTAAAACTAGACGCGGACTGAATTCTTCTTTTATAGATTTCCATTGACGAGCATCAGCAGCAAACAATGCAGTAGACAATACCTCCCCCACAGCCCCACTTTTCGTAACCACTGCAACAGCCCACTTTCCTTCTACCAATTTACCGGAATTAGGGATAATAATGTGTTTCCGTTCAAAAGAATTATTACCTGAAATTGTCAGACATTCATCTTTAAGCAAAATCTCTTGTTCTTGGTTCTGTGAAACAACATTCTGCCCAAAACCAACTCTCCAGCCGTCAATTAGAGGATGTTTCCCCAATGCGAGCACAGAACTGTTTCCCATATTCACCAATGCATCCTTCACTTCATAAGATCGCAACAAATCACGTATACTCTCCAATGCATACCCTTTCAGGAAACCAGAGAGATTGATATTGATTCCAGGATGTTGGAAAAACAACGTTCGTTCTTTCGGTGATAACTGAACTTTTGAAATTAAATCCGGAGTATAATCAGTAGAATGAACTGTTATATCAAAATGCCCATTAGTACGTGCATTACAATCTACACAAAATGCAAGCATATTATAGAGTTCATGGCTGACCGGTTGCGGGCGTATAGCAGCAAACTGATTTAACTGTGCCAGTTCACTATCTGCATCATAACAATTACCTAACTTTTCTATTTGGCATAACCGATCATAAATTGCATCAACCACAAGTAAAAACTCTTCTTCACTCTGTTGACCGCATAGTACAATGTCAATACGCGTATGCATTGAAAAAAAACAGGCATAAAATACTCCACCATAAACAGGTGAGTGTTTATAATAACTCTGAATAACACCAAATGCCTTCTGTTTCATTTTCCTTTTCTATATAAACAATGAAAAGGTAAGTTACAAAAATTAATAGCTTACCTAATTCTATGCATATAAAATTAACTACAATACCGCATCGACGGTCTTATTTTCCAAGACTTTCCGATAATCTCTGTATATATCTTAGTTTCCCGAACCAAATTCAATGCTTTTTCCATAGAAAATTGTATATGCCGCACAATGCAACAATCTCCACCTTAGGATTCTGCAACGAAAAACTCATCAGGAAATGCCCCTTTGACCCCGTACCTATAATCGCCAAATGGCATTTTTCACTCGATGTCTCTACAACTTCTGAAAAAACAGAAAGCCATGGACTTATGGACAATAGGGTACCCGCACCTATAACTCCTAAGTTTCTCAAAAACTCTCGCCTGTTAATCAATGCATCTTTCATAGCTCAACTAGCGATACGTTTTAAAGTTTATATATAATATATTTATCGTTCTCTCCGATAAGGGTTTTCCATAAGATTTAAATGACTTGGTTCATCTCCACCACAATTCACCACAATTTTATACAGTACCATAGAAAGAGCTAACGGACAAACGGTCAGTGTATGCGTACCTTTCTCCCAATTGACATCGGAAGCATCTTGATGCGTTGCGGGAACATCCGCCCACCAATACCAAGGTGAAACTCCTATCTGACGCGAAAGCTCATAAACTCCATAAATAGTACCGCGCTTGTCACTTCCGGCAATGAGCAGGACTCACCTTCGAGTCCCTTTAGAAGATTATGAAGCGTAGTTATGATGAATTTTTCATTTTTATCTTTCAGAAGATCATTTTCCAACTTTCCGGCCTTCAACAACTGACGGATAAATGAGCTTTTATCGTAAGAACCAACAATGACACGTACTGTCTCGTCAGCACTGTACACCATATCCGGACGTACGGAAGTTACTTTTGAAAGTCAGTCTGCAGATTCCTTACGGCAGTCAAGACTCCTTTATGTTCCTCTTCATCACACAAAACCGAAAATGCCTTACTATGAGAAGTAACCAAGCCAAACTTGACATTATCCGAATTAAAAACGACAAAAGTGTCAACTGCCCATACAGAAGATACCGGCAACTAAACTATCATACACAACAAATTAAAAAATATTGTTCTGACTCTCATAACCTATTCTTTATTCTAATAGAACATTTTTATCTTTTCTTATTTTACTACACTGTAACGGAACCAATCCACATCCACACTTCCACCCGACTTACCTTTTGCCTGCTGCGCAAAAAGCCCTAAATGAACTCCGGTAAATCCTCCGATGGTCTCTGTGCTAAGATAGCGATACTCCATTTTACCCAAAGGGAGAAACCGATGATTATCCTCTGAATATGACAAATGATAATAGTTATAATCACCTTCTATACGAAGATAAATCAAGTCCGTATTCAATGGAAATTCTTTCTCTACGTGCCGTACTTGTCCAATACGTATATATGCCTTGACATACTTCTTTCCCCCACGACATTCCACTACAACATCATAATGATTAGTATGAGCTGCGTAAGCGGTAATTCCAGCTTCTCCCCCTTCTTTTAGGGAAGAAACATCAATGGCTGTAGTTGCCTGAAAACGAGGTTCAGTTTGCCTGCGTCCAATAAAAGTCAGTGTTCCTACCTGATCGATCGTTTTCTCACTCGCCTTCATACGTAAATACCCCTTACGTTCTGTCAATGAATAATTTTCAAAAAACGGATTACATAAATAGCTCCAACACCATGCCAGCTTTGTTTGAGAAAAATCATCAGTTTCCGGATCTTCCGGCAGTTTCACCTGTGGCAGGGTTTTGCAATCCATATCAATTTGAACAGTTCCATTCTTATTCACAACGGGCCAACTTCCCTTCTCCCATTGCACAGGAGCTAAGAATGTTTCACGCCCCATCACATGTTGCAAATAACCATGTGTACGATAGCCTAAAAAAATCACCCACCAAGAGCCGTCCGGGGCTTGCACGAAATCAGCATGTCCCAATCCTTGAATAGGACTATTCTGCATCTCATTATTAAAATGGGACAATATAGGATTCGACGGACATGGTGTATAAGGCCCCTCTAAATAACGGCTGCGGGCCAACGTCACATGATGACCATGTTCTGTTCCCCCTTCCGCCAACAGCAGATAATAATATCCGTCTTTTTTATATAGATGGGGTCCCTCAGGATAACGTCCTCCCATTCCCGACCACAGACGTTTAATCTCAGATAGCTGTTTACCGGTCTTGACATCAATCTCACAAATTTTAATTGTCCCATCCTTCCAAAGAAAATAACATTTACCTTCATCAAAGAAAAGAGTAGGATCACAACTACCTGTCACAAAATCTATCATAATAGGCTCAGACCACTCACCAGCCGGATTATCCGTATAAACATAAAAATGTTTCCGAGAAGGGAAAATAGTCGTCACCATGTAAAATATCCCATCATGATAGCGGATAGTAGGAGCATAGATACCGTTATTGCCATCCATGTTTTCCAGATTCACTTGAGAAGGGCGCGTCAAACATGCCCCTATCTGCTCCCAATGAATTAAATCTTTACTGTGAAAGACCGGGACTCCCGGAAAATACTGGAAAGTACTGTTTACCAAATAAAAATCATCACCTACCCGGCAAACACTAGGATCGGCATGAAAGCCCGGAAGAACCGGGTTCTTAAAGCCTTGCCCCCAACACATAAAAGAGCAGAGCAAGCTAACTGTAATTATTATACTTCTTTTATTCATATCTAATATCATTTTCAATGGAATAATCAACCTGCAATAGTATCTCACATAGTTTCAGCCAGCACTATATCAACTTAAAGCTACACACTCTAACGTCAGATTTATAGAATTCTCATGATAAAGCATAATTTATCAAAGAACAAGTGAAATTTCATATAACAAGGATTCTGTGTCACATAGCCATGTTTTTCATAACACAGACTTCGTATAGCGAGTTTAACGGTCTCATTGCAAATGTACAAAGAATACTTAATACATCTTTTTAAAACATGCTACACATTTCTTTATTAATATTACATCTTTCTCGTTTTTCGTTACATTTCTTATCTTACACGTAACACATATGAAGACAACAAACTATTTATCAATGCATTACAAATATGATTATTGTAAACAACAAGAATATCCATAAAAAAACAGCTATTTATAACTCCACCCTCTTATAAACTCTAAACTTAACACTATGGGCTTTCCTATGCCAATAGAATTATGAGTGTATATATCTGTAGTTTTATCATATTTCAATTATCTTTGTACATACAAGGATGATTGAAATATGACAAAGACAATAAAGCACCTGTTCCTTATATGCATACTGGTTATTATCCCTAACGGATGCCACCGGCAGTCTTCCGAACAAAACGTTGCGGCAGAAAATGACTGTACAGACATAGTACCCCTCATGCGCCCCGCCAAAAGTAAAACGGCTGCCTATTTGGATTCACTCGGCTTCATTAATATTGCCGAAGCAGACAGCAGTATTGGCATAGACTTGATGTACACTCGTGCAAACAACTTCACAGGACAAGTGCTGTATGAAGACTTGCACGAAGCCTATCTTCATCCGGAAGCATTGAAAAGCCTGTTGCAAGCCCAAAAACGATTGAAAGAAATATGCCCCGGTTACAGTCTTATTGTCTATGACGCAGCGCGCCCGATGTCTGTCCAACAAAAAATGTGGAACATCGTAAAAGGAACTCCCCAATATATATACGTATCCAATCCTGCGCGCGGCGGTGGCCTGCACAACTACGGTATGGCTGTAGACATCAGCATTGTCGATGCACAAGGGCAGCCACTTCCAATGGGTACTCCCGTAGATTATCTTGGCAAGGAGGCACACATCACCGAAGAAGAACAATTGGTACGAACCGGCAAGCTCACCATACACGAACTGGAGAACCGCCGACTCTTGCGCAAGGTGATGAAAGAAGCCGGTTTCCGCACGCTTCCCAGTGAATGGTGGCACTTCAACCGCGTCAGCCGGCAGACAGCCAAAAAGAAGTACCGGATAATTCCTTAAAGCCTCAACAATCTCCATTTCCGGCAAGCCCGGATGCATTCCACCTGACTTTCTCAGACTAATCTCACAAATAATATAAATCAAACATTGAAGTTGACTTATATTAGTGCAGAACAATTTGTTTTGGTTATCTTTGTAACAAAATATCAATTACTCCAGAATGATAACAAGAACAATGAACCCTTTTACACTCAGAAGGGAGATGCAAAAAGATATATTCGACAATATAGTCCCTTATCTTAGAAGGAATTATGATTCCAAAATACACAGAGCAATTATCAAAAGCCATTGCTTGCCAATGATATTCAATCCTATCCATTACTTCAGTAAGACAACAAATAATGATTGGTTTATATATTACTATGCAATAAACAAAAAATTTTCTAAAGACGCTGCATGTATTGCCGCATCCGAGGTACAAACAGAAGAAGGCACTTATGTTTACGAATATATTATTGCAGGTGAGCATAATATCTATATATTTCCACCTCATTTTTTCTCCCGATATCATTCAAGATTCGTAAAGGACACTGAGATTAGTAAGCAAGAACTTATCAATCAATATATAAAGAACAGCTATTTAGGTATTATGAGAGTCTCCGGTTTAGGACAGAATACATGTGCCATAAGTTTTCAAGACGGATACGCAATAGGCGATATTATCAGTCGTGAAGAACACATTTACATATTCAAGACATTCATCTCAAAAGATTTATTGAGAAAGGACCAAATGTTTGCAAAAGCATATGACATAATTCAGGAACAGAAACTGCTGAATTACATTGTTAATTTAGAAAATCCCCATGAATTCCTGATTAATCAATACGGCCATTTTCTGGACTCTAAGTTATAAAACAAAATGGAAAAGCCCCGAATGACTGAAATACATAGCCAAGACACTCTACACTTCATCCGCACACACCGTCGGGAAGATGTACGACTCCTTGCTTTGCAGGCACACCGTTATCCCTCGGTGGATATGCCTGCCGCCATCACGCAGATCTTTGGCTGGCAGATTGCCAAAGAGAAGATACCTGCATGGGCCGAAAACGAAAACATACTCTACCCAGTCCACCTTTCTCTGGAGCAATGCTCCTCCGAAATGACAGCGCGATACAAGGCAGAGATTATAAGACACCTGTTGGAAGCAGGGCGACAGAGTTCCGAAGAGAATAATACTCCCGAACCAACGGAATCTCTCACCGACCTCACTGGCGGCTTCGGCATCGACTGCGCTTTTTTGTCCTCCTGCTTCCGAAAAGCCACTTACGTGGAACGCCAAGAAACACTTTGTGAGATTGCCCGACACAACTTTCCCGCTTTGGGGCTGGACCACATCTCTGTCTGCCACGAAGACAGCATCCGCTATCTGCAAGAAATGGAATCTGTGGACTGGATATTCATAGATCCTGCCCGGCGTGACGGACGTGGTGGTAAAACAGTAGCTATCAGCGACTGCGAACCCGACGTTTCCGCTTTAGAGGATTTATTACTTGAAAAAGCCTCGCATGTCTTGGTCAAGCTCTCTCCCATGCTGGATTTGGCCCTCGCATTGCATGATTTGAAACATGTACAAGTCGCCCACATTGTTTCCGTCAATAATGAATGCAAGGAGCTTCTGCTCGTATTGGGGCGCGAAACGCATCTATCCTCCGAGGAAGTTCCCATTCATTGCATCAATCTCATAACATCGCAAACAACTCAATGCCTCCTATTCACCCGGCAGCAAGAAAAAGAATACTCATGTCCGTATACCTCCACATTAAAAACGTATCTGTACGAACCTAATGCCTCCATTCTGAAAGCCGGAGCCTTCCGCAGCGTTTCATCTATATATAATGTAGAAAAGCTGCATCCCAACAGCCACCTTTATACTTCCGACGAATATATACCGGACTTTCCCGGACGCAGGTTCCTGATCACCGGTAGCAGCAGCCTCAACAAGAAAGAACTCAAAGAACTGTTAGGAACGGGGAAAAAAGCCAACCTCACCGTACGCAATTTTCCCGCCAGCGTAGCCGAACTGCGCAAACGGCTGAAACTGGCTGAAGGCGGCGACACTTATTTATTCGCTACCACATTGGCGAACGAAAAGAAAGTGCTTATTATTTGCCAACCATAGGGCAACTTTCGTTTTCATTTTGACACTTTGTATTTCCACCCGCATCAGGATGCATTATTTACGCCCGATTGCCCGTCTAAGCAGAAATACGCGAACGGGATTTCACAACTTACTATCTTGTAGGAAGATAGCGAAATATGGGTTCTTCTAATAAATGGAAAAGCCCTTATCTTATTCCATTAATTTCACTTTTACCAACGTAAAGTTCTACTTTATACGGCCAAACATGAACTTTACGTAGAGGAAGTTGATGTTTTGTCGGCAAGAAGTGAATGTTTTGTCGGCATCATATTAACAACCTGCTACTATGATATTAACTTTTCTTCGGAAGAAACTGCATAAAGCACGTATATTATGCAGAACAACTGCAATATTTATTCTCTTTCCATACCACATCCCTCTATTCCACTCTATCTCGAAAAACAAAGATGTCAGCAGAAAGTTGTTTTTACTTTCTTACTGACACCTATTTAAAGATAAATGTTTGTTGATGCTATTATTACATATTGTTGATTGCATTGTCCAGCCACTCCACTCGCTCCTGTAATGAGTTTGTAACCTAATTGTTACCCTTTCTTCAACCTCCCGTAAACCGCACGTAACGGCATACCTCTACTTTTGCCGCAAATTATTAACAGATAATAACAGGTATGAAACAATTTGTAAAAGCATTCTTATTCTTGCTCTTATTCGCAACGTCCGGCAACGCGGCAATGGCCGATGAAAAAGCAAATATTGTTAAACAAGGTACGGTGCGCGGCCGTATCATTGATGTAACAAAGCAAACTCTCCCGGGTGCTTCAATCTATATCGAAAAACTACACACCGGAGTAACAAGCGACGTCAACGGCTTCTACACATTCCCCAACCTCGACCCGGGAACTTATACAGTAAAGGTGAGCTACGTGGGCTACTCACCCGTAGAACTGAAAATCACCATTCCTGCCGGACGTACTTTAGAAAAAGACGTAGTACTGAACGAAGGGGTTGAACTTCAGGAGGTAGTTGTAGGCGGAGCCTTCCAAGGGCAACGTCGTGCCATCAACGCCCAAAAGAGCAATTTGGGAATTACCAATGTAGTATCTGCCGACCAAGTAGGCAAGTTTCCCGACTCCAACATCGGCGATGCCCTGAAGCGTATCTCCGGAATTAACGTGCAGTATGACCAGGGAGAGGCCCGTTTCGGACAAGTCCGCGGGACAAGCGCCGATTTAAGTTCCGTAACGATCAACGGCAATCGCATACCCTCTGCCGAAGGCGACACACGTAACGTACAGCTTGACCTGATTCCGGCAGACATGATTCAGACTATCGAAGTAAATAAGGTGGTAACTCCGGATATGGATGCCGATGCCATTGGCGGTTCCATCAATCTGATAACAAAGAACTCACCTTATAAACGCACCATTGCCGCAACCGCAGGCACAGGTTACAACTGGATTAGCGAAAAAGCACAGTTGAACTTGGGATTCACCTATGGCGACCGTTTCTTCAATGACAAATTAGGACTGATGATATCTGCCTCCTACCAAAACTCTCCTTCCGGGTCTTACGACACCGAGTTTACATGGGAACAAGGCGAAGATGGCAAAACATATGTCAACGACTATCAAATACGCCAGTACTACGTAACCCGCGAACGGCAGAGTTACTCCGCAGCTCTGGACTGGGACATCAACGCCAACCACAAACTGACTTTCAAGGGTATCTTCAACAACCGTAACGACTGGGAAAACCGTTACCGTACCAATCTGAAAGACCTTGAAGCGGACGGCAGCGCCACCGTACGCATACAAACCAAAGCCGGAACACCCGATAACCGCAATGCACGCCTGGAACGCCAGCGAACCATGGATTTTGCCCTCGGAGGCGAACATCTTTTCGGTCCGTTCGCCATGGACTGGCACGCCAGTTATGCCAAAGCCAGCGAAGAACGTCCCAACGAACGCTACATCGACTTCCAACTCAAGAAACAGAAGTTCAATGTAGACCTGAGCAATGAACGCCAGCCGTTTGCCACTCCCAAAGACGGTTCCACAATGACCCTGAACGACGAGTTCAGCCTGAAAGAACTGACCGAACAACAGGAAGACATCAAAGAACAAGACTTGAAATTCTCCGCCAACTTCAAACTTCCGTTCAAGAACGGCAACAAACTGAAGTTCGGTGCAAAGGTAGTGCGTAAAACCAAAGATAAAGAAGTGGACTTCTACGAATACTCCCCGCTGAATGAGGATGCTTTCATGGAAAACAGCCTTAAAAATACCGTAGACCAATCCAACAAACACTTCATGCCCAACAACAAGTATCAGGCAGGTATTTATGCCGGCAAAGAATATACAGGCTCATTAGATCTCAACAATACTTCACTGTTCGAGAAAGAACAGGTGCAGGAAGAATTGGCCGGAAACTTTGAAGCCCGCGAAACAGTCAGTTCCGGCTATGTCCGCTTTGACCAGAAAATAACAGACCGCGTGGAGCTGATGTCCGGCCTTCGTATCGAAAATACCAACTTGGCCTATACCGGGCGTACTTATGATGCCGATGAAGACATCACCAGCAAAACCGAACGCCGCCATAACAGTTACATCAACTTTCTGCCGTCCTTGCTCATGAAATGGAACGTAAACGAGGACTTCAAAGTACGCGGCTCATTCACCCAAACACTGTCACGCCCTAAGTATTCGGCCCTTGTACCAAGCGTAAACATCAAACGCTCCGACAATGAAATCACCATCGGTAACCCGGAACTGAAGCCCGCCATGTCTTATAACTTCGACTTGAGTGCCGACTATTATTTCCGCAGTATCGGTCTGGTCAGCGCCGGTGTCTTCTACAAGAAGATCGACGATTTCATTGTAAATCAAATCAGTAACAACTACGAATACCAAGGTAACGTATATACCCGCTTCACGCAGCCCAAAAACGCAGGCAATGCCAATCTGTTCGGCATAGAGCTCTCTTACCAACGTGATTTCAGCTTCATTGCTCCTGCCTTGAAGTGTATCGGCTTCTACGGAACCTATACTTATACCCATTCCCGCATAGAAGACTTCAACTTTGAAGGTCGCGAAAACGAAGAAGGTCTCAGTATGCCGGGGTCACCGGCACACACAGCCAATGCCTCACTCTATTTCGAAAAAGCCGGACTGAACATACGTTTAAGCTACAACTTCGCTTCCGAGTTTATTGACGAAATGGGCGAAAGCGCTTTCTATGACCGTTACTACGACAAAGTGAATTATATGGATGCCAACGCCAGCTACACTTTCGGCAAGAAAATCAAGACAACCTTCTATGCCGAAGCCAACAACCTGCTGAACCAACCGCTCCGTTACTATCAGGGTACAAAGGACCGCACCATGCAAGCTGAATACTATGGCGTAAAAGTGAACGCCGGAGTGAAAATTAATTTCTAAATATACAATGCATCACAGAGCGTACAGAACTTCACAAAGTATTTCCTTTAGTGGAAGCTAAGTGAAAGAACTCAGTGAAACACTGTATCTCTGTAATGAAAAAACAATATCAAAACAATGAAGAAAATATTCCTTTTATTATTCGTCGCCCTGTTGGGCAATCTGGCAACCGCCCAAATCACTGATTATTCCGTATTCGACAAGAAGTTCAACTTTTATGTAGCCAACGACTTAGGGCGTAACGGTTATTATGACCAGAAAACCATTGCCGAACTAATGGGAGTTATGGCGGAAAACGGCGCAGACCCGGAATTCGTACTCGCCACAGGCGACGTACACCACTTTGAAGGCGTACGCTCCGTCAACGACCCGCTGTGGATGACCAATTACGAACTGATTTACAGTCATCCCGAACTGATGATAGACTGGTTTCCACTGCTGGGCAATCACGAATACCGCGGCAATACACAGGCCGTACAGGATTATTCAAATGTCAGCCGCCGCTGGACAATGCCTGCACGCTACTATACTAAAACTTTCGCAGACAAGGACATGACTATCCGGGTGGTTTGGATAGATACTGCTCCGCTGATAGACAAATACCGCAATGAAAAAGAAACCTATCCCGATGCTTGCAAACAGGATTACCAGCAACAACTGGCATGGATAGACTCCGTCTTGACTTCTGCCAAAGAAGACTGGATAATTGTTGCCGGACACCATCCCATTTATGCCGAAACTCCCAAAGACGAGAGTGAACGTCTGGATATGCAGGCACGTCTCGACCCGATACTCCGCAAGCACAAAGTGGATATGTACATCTGCGGGCATATCCACAACTTCCAGCACGTCCGCGTACCGGGCAGCAATATCGATTATATCACCAATTCCTCCGGTTCACTCAGCCGCAAGGTCAAACCCATTGAAGGCACAGTGTTTTGCAGCCCTGCATCCGGCTTCTCCATTGTATCTGCCAATAAAAAAACTTTGGAACTGCGCATGATCGACAAAGACGGTAATGTGCTGCATACAGTGACACGCAACAAATAGCCCTTCTAATTAGAAAAGACGAGAGTCCTCTTATATTTCACAAAAAATGAACCGGTTCATTTTATTCTACTATTGGTTTGCACTATCTTTGTCCGCAAAACAATATATTCCATGAACATTCTATTACTTGTAGGAGGACTCCTTCTCATTTTATTGGGAGCAAACGGACTGACAGACGGAGCAGCATCTGTCGCCAAACGGTTTCATATACCTAATATCGTTATCGGACTGACAATCGTTGCTTTCGGGACCTCCGCCCCTGAATTAACGGTCAGCGTATCTTCCGCACTGAAAGGAAGCGCAGACATCGCCATTGGCAATGTAGTAGGAAGCAATATCTTCAATACACTGATGATTGTGGGCTGCACCGCACTGTTTGCCCCCATTGCCGTAACCCGAAATACACTGCAGAAAGAAATACCTTTGTGCATCCTCTCCTCCATAGCCTTGCTGATTTGTGCCAACGACATATTCCTGAATGGAGACGAAGCTAATATCCTCAGCATCACCGATGGCCTGTTGTTGCTCTGTTTCTTTGCAATTTTCATGAGCTACACTTTTGCTATCGCCTCGCACACTCCTGAGGAAGCCGCCGGCGATGAGGAGAGCATCAAGCAACTGCCGCTTTGGAAATCCATTCTCTATATCCTGGGAGGGCTCGGCGCACTGATTGCCGGCGGAAGTCTCTTTGTAGACGGTGCAAGCGGCATTGCGCGTAATCTGGGAGTGAGCGAGTCCGTTATCGGACTGACATTAGTAGCGGGTGGCACATCGCTCCCCGAACTTGCCACGTCCATCGTCGCAGCTTTAAAGAAAAATCCGGAAATAGCCATCGGTAATGTAGTGGGAAGCAATTTGTTCAATGTATTCTTCGTATTAGGGTGCAGTGCTTCCATAACGCCATTACACCTGACAGGCATTACTAATTTGGACCTATGGGTACTGATAGGATCGGGCATACTGCTTTGGCTGTTCGGGCTGTTTTTTGCCAAACGCACCATCACCCGTATCGAAGGAAGTATCATGGTGCTTTGTTACATTGCATATACAACATTCCTCATTTATAGCCTGTAAGACAACGGACTTTAAAGATTTTCCGTATCTTTGCCCACTCATAACAACATACAACTATGGCAATTACAATTAAAAAAGTCTCCACGAAGAAAGAGCTGAAACAGTTTATCCGCTTTAATTACGAACTATACAAAAGCAATCCGTATTCAGTACCCGATCTTTACGATGATATGCTCAAAACTTTCAACAAGAAGAAAAATGCGGCTTTCGAATTTTGTGAAGCCGATTATTTTCTTGCTTATAAGAACAACAAAATCGTAGGACGCGTAGCCGCCATCATCAATCAAAAAGCCAACCAGACTTGGAACAAGAAAGAGGTACGCTTCGGCTGGATTGATTTTATCGACGACCCCGAAGTATCTGAAGCCCTTATACATACTGTCGAAGAATGGGGCAAAGAACGAGGGATGACCCACATACAGGGCCCGTTAGGCTTTACCGATTTTGATGCGGAAGGCATGCTCATCGAAGGTTACGATCAGCTCAGCACAATGGCAACCACCTATAACTATCCTTACTACCCGCAGCACATGGAACGTATGGGATTTGAGAAAGATGCCGATTGGGTGGAATACAAGATTTACATTCCTGATGCCATACCCGACAAGCACAAACGTATCTCGGAACTAATCCAACGCAAATATAATCTCAAAATCAAAAAATACTCTTCTGCCAAGAAGATTGCCCATGACTACGGACAAGCCATTTTTGAACTGATGAACGAAGCATACAGCCCGTTGTACGGTTACTCAGCTTTGTCACAGCGCCAGATTGACCAATATGTAAAAATGTACCTGCCCATTCTTGACCTGCGTATGGTGACACTGGTTACAGATGCCGAAGACAAACTGGTAGCCGTAGGTATCTCCATGCCCTCCCTATCGGAAGCTCTACAAAAGTCTCATGGGCGTTTATTGCCTTTCGGTTGGTATCACCTGCTGAAAGCCTTGTTCATGAAACGTCGCGCCAAGATGCTGGATTTGTTGCTCGTAGCCGTAAAACCCGAATATCAGAATAAAGGTGTAAATGCTTTGCTGTTTTCCGACTTAATCCCCGTCTATCAGAAACTGGGTTTTGTGTTTGCAGAAAGTAATCCGGAACTGGAGTTGAATGGAAAAGTACAGGCACAGTGGGAATACTTCAAAACCGAACAACACAAGAGGAGAAGAGCATTTATCAAAGCAATCTAAAAAATTGTGGATCTTTTAGATAGAGTACTATTTCTTCGTTGCCAAAATCTCTTTATTCCATATTAAATATGGCAAAGTTTCAGGGCATATATTTGTTTACATAGGTGTTTTTATTGATTTTCTTATTAACTTTGCGGAATATCAATGCTTACAATACAAGATGTTTTTCTATGGAAGATAATAATATGACTTTGCCATTGGAAGCTTCCGCCGATTACGAGGAAAAGGCAACCAGTGCAAACATCGGCAGCAACGAAGTGGAATACAACGAAGATAACATTCGCCATTTGGACGACATGGAGCATATTCGTGTCCGTTCGGGCATGTACATAGGCCGCCTTGGCGACGGTTCGCAGAATGATGACGGTATCTACGTATTGCTGAAAGAAGTGATGGACAACAGCATCGATGAATTTAAAATGGGTGCCGGCAAACGTATTGAAGTCAACATCGAGGACAATCTCCGCGTAAGTGTACGTGATTACGGACGGGGCATTCCGCAAGGAAAACTGATAGAAGCAGTCAGCAAACTGAATACCGGCGGGAAATATGACAGCAAAGCCTTCAAAAAAAGCGTCGGTCTGAACGGTGTCGGCATCAAAGCCGTCAACGCACTCAGCAGCCGTTTTGAAGTACGGAGTTATCGTGACGGCAAAGTACGTACCGTAATTTTTGAAAAAGGAGTACTGCAAAGTGATGTAATGGAAGACAGCACAGAAGAAAATGGTACTTATATCTTCTTTGAACCGGACAACACCCTCTTCCTCAACTACTCTTTCCAGAACCAGTTTGTAGAAACACTGTTGCGTAACTACACTTATCTTAATACGGGACTGACTTTCATCTACAACGGACAGCGGATCATCTCCCGCCATGGACTGGAAGACTTGTTGAAAGACAACATGACCAGTGAGGGTCTTTATGATATTGTCCACCTGAAAGGCGAAGACATCGAGATAGCTTTTACACACACCAACCAATACGGAGAGGAATATTATTCTTTCGTAAACGGACAGCATACCACACAAGGCGGTACGCATCAAACTGCATTGAAAGAACATATCGCCCGTACTATCAAAGAATTCTACAACAAGAACCAGGACTATGCCGACATCCGCAACGGACTGGTGGCCGCCATTGCCATTGATGTGGAAGAGCCCATGTTCGAAAGCCAAACCAAAACAAAACTCGGCTCCAACAATATGTGGCCCGACGGTCCGACCGTAAACAAATATGTGGGCGATTTCATTAAAACGGAAGTGGACAATTTCCTTCACAAAAACCCGTTGGTAGCCGAAGTTATGTTGCAAAAGATACAGGACTCCGAAAAAGAACGTAAAGCCATTGCCGGAGTAACCAAGTTGGCCCGCGAACGAGCTAAGAAGGCCAACCTGCATAACCGTAAGCTACGTGACTGCCGTTTCCATCTGAGTGACGGGAAAGGTAAGGAACAGGAGACAGATTCGTGTATCTTCATCACAGAGGGCGACTCTGCCAGCGGCTCTATCACCAAAAGCCGCGACGTAAACACGCAAGCCGTATTCAGCTTACGTGGCAAGCCTCTCAATTCTTACGGACTGACCAAGAAAGTGGTTTATGAAAACGAAGAGTTCAATCTGTTGCAAGCAGCATTGAACATCGAAGACGGAATTGAAGGGCTTCGCTACAACAAAGTGATTGTTGCCACTGATGCCGATGTGGACGGGATGCATATTCGCCTGTTAATCATTACATTCTTCCTTCAGTTCTTCCCTGATTTAATAAAGAAAGGACACGTATATATCTTGCAGACCCCACTATTTCGTGTACGCAACAAAAAGAAAACAAACTATTGCTATACAGAAGACGAACGGATAAAAGCGATCGAAGAACTTGGCCCGAACCCGGAAATCACCCGCTTCAAAGGTCTGGGAGAAATCTCACCGGATGAATTCAAACATTTCATCGGCAAAGATATGCGTCTGGAACAAGTTTCACTGCGCAAGACTGATTTAGTAAAAGAGTTATTGGAATTCTACATGGGCAAGAACACCATGGAACGGCAGAACTTTATCATTGACAACCTGGTTATAGAAGAAGATTTAGCATCATGAGAAGAGCAATCTTTCCGGGTACATTCGACCCGTTTACAATCGGCCACTCCTCGGTAGTGCGTCGCGCACTGACTTTCATAGACGAAATCGTCATAGGAATAGGTATCAACGAGAATAAGAATACGCATTTCCCCATTGAAAAGCGCGAAAAAATGATACGGGATTACTACCGGAACGAGCCGCGTATCATTGTACAGTCGTACAATTGCCTGACCATCGACTTTGCCAAGGAAGTGGGTGCCAACCTGATTATACGCGGAATACGCACAGTAAAGGATTTTGAGTACGAGGAAACAATTGCGGATATAAACCGCAAGCTGACCGGAATAGAAACCATCCTGCTCTTTACGGAACCGGAGTTGACTTGCGTAAGTTCGACTACCGTACGCGAACTGCTGCAATTCGGGAAAGACATAAGTATGTTCATTCCGGAAGGAATGGAGATGAGTGATGATATGATTAGTGATTAGCAATGACGGTATAAGTGATTAGTGATAAAAGTAATGAAGAAGATTTTTACTATTATAATATGTATATGTGCTATAACAGCACAAGCCCAAAAAGCAAGTAATGAAGCTATTCGCAAATTGCAAATGGCAGAGTTTGCCATCGCCAACCTCTATGTTGATTCCGTTGATGAAAATAAGCTGGTGGAAGAAGCCATTATCAAGATGTTGGCACAACTCGACCCACACTCCACCTATAACGATGCTGAAGAGGTAAAGAAAATGAATGAGCCCCTACAAGGTAACTTTGAAGGTATCGGCGTTCAATTCCAAATGATAGAAGATACGCTGCTTGTGGTACAGCCTGTCAGCAACGGTCCCTCGGAGAAGGTGGGTATTCTTGCCGGTGACCGTATCATAGCAGTCAACGATTCCGCTATCGCCGGGGTCAAAATGAGTACGGAAGAGATAATGAGCCGGTTGCGTGGCGCAAAAGGTTCTGAAGTTAAACTGACAATTGTGCGTCGCGGAGTAAACGAGCCTTTGTATTTTACCGTAAAACGGGATAAGATACCTATCCTTAGTTTGGATGCCTCATATATGATACAGCCCCAAACAGGCTATATCCGTATCAACCGTTTTGGAGCAACCACTCCCGAAGAGTTCCTTAAAGCCTTGAAACAGTTACAAAAAAAGGGAATGAAAGACTTGATACTTGACTTGCAAGGAAACGGTGGGGGGTATCTAAACGCCGCTATCGACTTGGCTAATGAATTCCTGCAGCAAAAGGACCTTATCGTCTATACCGAAGGGCGGGCAGCACGCCGCAGCAATTTCTACGCTAAAGGAAACGGTAACTTTAAAGACGGACGCCTCATCGTTTTAGTGGATGAGTATTCCGCATCTGCTAGTGAAATCGTAACCGGGGCCATTCAGGATTGGGATAGAGGAGTTATTGTAGGCCGCCGGACTTTCGGCAAAGGATTGGTGCAACGCCCTATCGACCTGCCGGACGGCTCCATGATACGCCTGACCATCGCACGCTACTATACCCCTTCCGGCCGCTGCATACAAAAACCTTATGACAAAACTGCCAACCTTGACAGAAAACTCAATGGAGAGGACACTTTGGAAAAATACAATCAAGAATTGATAGACCGCTTTAATCATGGCGAGTTAATGCATGCTGACAGCATACATTTCCCCGATTCCCTCAAATATCAAACAAAGAAATTAGCACGTACCGTCTACGGCGGCGGTGGCATTATGCCCGACTTTTTCGTCCCGATAGATACTACTCAATATTCGGATTACCACCGGAACCTCGTAGCTAAGGGTGTAGTTATCAAAACTACAATGAAATTTATAGAAGACCACCGAAAAGAGCTACAAAACAAATACAAGAAGTTTGAAACGTTCAATAATAAGTTTGAAATCAGCGATGAAGTGTTAGCAAACATGCGGACCCTTGCCGATAAGGAAAAGATTAAGTTTGACGAGAAGCAATACCAGCAATCTCTGCCGCTTATCAAAACTCAACTAAAGGCATTAATTGCCAGAGACTTATGGGACATGAACGAATACTTTCAAATAATGAACACCACGAACAACAGTGTGATACAAGCCTTGAAAGTGCTGAATGAGGGAATGTATGAAAAGATGGTGAAATAATAAAGTTTCTTTTACTTGCTCCCGAACAGCCATTGATTCAGCCAGCGGTTCACATAAATATTCACAATCGCACAGCCGGCACCGATAGCAGCGCCCGCCAATACATCCGAAGGATAATGCACTCCTTCATTCATACGTGATACCCCAACCGAACAAGCCCACAAAGCAGAAGGCGCTATCACGTACCATTTAGGGTATTTTACACATAAAGAAGTGGCAAGCGCAAAAGCTGTCGCGGTATGCCCCGACGGAAATGAAGGACTGCTCTCATGACTATACGGATGTACCCTATCCGGATAGCGTTCATACGGGCGTTCACGATCAACAAGATATTTCATACCATAGGTCACTACAAATGCACCTGCCACACTTGTTCCTACATATACGGCATCTTTCAATAAATTTTTGTCTTTTTTGGCCCACGCCGTCAAAGCCATAGCTACCGGAACCCCTATGGCTACATAAGGTTCAGAGCGTGAAATAAATTTATTATAATTGCGGACAAACTTATTATCCCAGCTATTCACCCGGTGCAATGTATTAATATCCCAATTCTGTGCAGAGAGATTAGATACAACTAAGGAAACAAAAAATACAAAAAAAACAGTTTTTCTCATAAAACCAATCTATTAGTTGGGCGCAAAGATAGCCGAAATCTTTAGAGTATTCGCAAATTTATCTTATCTTTGTTGCCACAATTACATATTAATACATTCACATATTCTATTTCATGACATTAAATAGTTGTTACTCTCGGCAGATGGATTGTGCGCTATGTCCTAAAACGTCCCAAGGAGCATTGATATATAACCAATATTCTAAAGGACATCATTCCCCTGCCGAAAAGTGTACACAAAACTGTATAATGTTCATATTGAAAGGCGAATTGCTTATCAATAGTGAAGAATATCCCGGAACTACCCTGCAAAGCAACCAATGCATCCTGCAAGCTATCGGTTCCAAAGTGGAATTATTGGCTCTGACTGATGTTGAATGCCTTGTCTATTGGTTCACAGAGCTTACTTTCCTTTGCGAAGAGCGTTACAAAGAAATACTTGAGATAGCTCATGCCCCGTTGACGTATACACCTTTGACAGTTATCCCTAAACTGGGAAGATTACTCGATGATCTAACAGAATACTTCAAAGAACAACCGAACACATGCGGCAAGTATCTTGACATCAAATGCCAGGAAATAATTTATATTTTAACCTGCTATTATCCGATCCAGCAAATCTGTACTTTTTTCTATCCAATCAGCACATATACGGAAAGTTTCCACTACTTCGTCATGCAAAACTACGACAAGGTGAAAAATGTAGAAGAGTTTGCCCACCTTGGGGGATACACCACTACTACTTTTCGCCGGCTATTCAAAAACATGTACGGCGTCCCTGTATACGAATGGATTCTGGATAAGAAACGCGAGGGGATTCTGGATGACCTGCGATACACTAAACAGCGTATTTCCGCAATCAGTAGCCGTTACGGTTTCGATTCATTATCTCACTTTGCTCATTTCTGCAAAGACTCTTTTGGAGACACTCCCCGTTCCTTACGAAAGCGTGCCGCCAATGGCGAAAACATCACTATTATCTGTAAAGAACACAACAAAGAACAGGAAGACGAATAAGCCAACTTGCTTGCCTGCAAACTTCGTTGTCCACCGATTACGGAATTATTTCTTTAATTCCTTGTTTTATCAAGGTATTTCCTCTATTTTTGCAGAAAAATATGCAAAGAAAAGCTCCACCCCGGCATAAAAAATGAACAAGCTCATTTTATTTTGCTCTCAGTTTGCTTTTCCTTTGCAAAAAATTAATAATGCTGTATTTAAAGAATATATTTTCTAACTATTAAATAATTTAAATTCAATCATTTATGTGGTTAAGTAATTCATCTGTAGGAAGGAAAGTGGTGATGAGCGTTACCGGTATCGCCCTTGTCCTGTTTCTGACATTTCACATGGCGATGAACCTTGTTGCATTGGTTTCGGCCAACGGCTACAACATGGTTTGTGAGTTCTTGGGAGCAAACTGGTACGCATTAGTAGCTACCGTTGGTTTAGCTGCCTTGTTCATCATCCACATCATCTACGCTTTTTGGCTAACTATGCAAAACCGTAAAGCACGTGGTAATGAACGTTATGCCGTAGTAGACAAGCCGAAAACGGTGGAATGGGCTTCTCAAAACATGCTTGTGCTGGGTATCATCGTAATTGTTGGTCTTGGTCTGCATCTGGTAAATTTTTGGGCAAAAATGCAGCTTCCCGAATTGATGCACAATATGGGTGTACACACCGACATGCTCACGCTGTCTTATGCTGCCAACGGTGTCTATCACATTCAGAACACCTTCTCCAACCCGGTATTCGTAGTGCTTTACCTCATTTGGCTGGGTGCATTGTGGTTCCACCTGACTCACGGTTTCTGGAGCTCCATGCAGTCTTTGGGCTGGAACAACAAAGTATGGATCAACCGTTGGAAATGTATCTCCAACATCTATTCCACTATCGTTGTTGTATGCTTCGCTCTGGTAGTTGTCGTATTCTTCATCAAATCATTGATGTGTAGCGGCGCTTGCTGATAAATTATTGTAAATGATTAAATTGTAATAGCATTATGACTAAGATAGATTCTAAAATACCGGAAGGACCGGTAGCTGAGAAATGGACTAACTATAAAGCTCATCAAAAATTAGTGAACCCTGCCAACAAACGCCGTTTGGACATCATCGTAGTAGGAACCGGACTTGCCGGTGCTTCCGCTGCCGCTTCTCTCGGTGAAATGGGTTTCAGAGTATTTAATTTCTGCATCCAAGACTCTCCGCGTCGTGCGCACTCTATTGCTGCACAAGGTGGTATCAATGCAGCAAAGAATTATCAAAATGACGGTGACTCCGTTTACCGTTTGTTCTACGATACAGTAAAGGGTGGCGACTATCGTGCCCGCGAAGCTAACGTTTATCGTCTGGCTGAGGTATCAAACGCTATCATCGACCAATGCGTTGCACAAGGTGTTCCTTTCGCTCGCGAATACGGTGGCTTGCTCGACAACCGTTCTTTCGGTGGCGCACAGGTTTCACGTACATTCTACGCTAAAGGTCAGACAGGCCAACAACTGTTGTTGGGTGCATACTCCGCACTGAGCCGTCAGGTAAACGTAGGTACTGTAAAACTGTTTACACGCTATGAAATGCAGGACGTTGTTCTCGTGGAGGGACGTGCCCGCGGTATCATTGCAAAGAACCTTGTAACCGGTAAGCTGGAACGCTTTGCAGCCCATGCAGTAGTTATCGCTACCGGTGGTTATGGAAACGCATATTTCCTTTCTACCAACGCCATGACTTGTAACTGTACGGCAGCTATTTCCTGCTACCGCAAGGGTGCATGGATGGCTAACCCCGCTTACGTACAAATTCACCCGACATGTATCCCCGTTCATGGCGACAAGCAGTCTAAACTGACTTTGATGTCCGAATCACTGCGTAACGACGGTCGTATCTGGGTTCCGAAGAAACTGGAAGATGCCAAGAAACTGCAAGAAGGCACTCTACAAGGAAAAGATATTCCTGAGGAAGACCGCGACTACTACTTGGAACGCCGTTATCCGGCATTCGGTAACCTCGTTCCGCGCGACGTTGCCAGCCGCGCCGCCAAAGAACGTTGCGACAAAGGCTTCGGCGTAAACAATACCGGCCTGGCCGTATTCCTCGACTTTAGCGATGCAATCAACCGTCTGGGCAAGGATGTTGTGGCTCAACGCTACGGTAACCTTTTCGATATGTATGAAGAAATCACCGACGTAAGCCCCTATGAGAACCCGATGATGATTTACCCTGCCATCCACTACACAATGGGCGGTATCTGGGTTGACTACGAACTGCAGACTTCTATCAAGGGCTTGTTCGCTATCGGTGAATGTAACTTCTCCGACCATGGCGCCAACCGCCTCGGTGCTTCCGCATTGATGCAAGGTTTGGCCGACGGTTATTTCGTATTGCCTTACACTATTCAGAACTATCTGGCTGACCAGATTACCGTTCCCCGCTTCTCTACCGACCTGCCTGAATTTGCAGCTGCAGAGAAAGCCATCCAGGAGAAGATTGACTGGATGATGAACATCAAGGGTAAGAAGTCCGTAGACTCTATCCACAAGGAACTGGGCCACGTTATGTGGGAATACGTCGGTATGGGACGTACAGCCGAAGGATTGAAAGAAGGATTGAAGAAAATGAAAGAAATCCGTAAGGAATTCGAAACCAACCTCTTCATCCCCGGCGACAAAGAAGGCATGAACGTAGAGCTCGACAAGGCTATCCGTCTGTACGACTTCATAACAATGGGCGAACTGGTGGCATACGATGCCCTAAACCGCGACGAAAGCTGTGGTGGGCACTTCCGCGAAGAATACCAGACAGAAGAAGGCGAAGCTAAACGTGATGACGAAAACTTCTTCTACGTTGCTTGCTGGGAATACCAAGGCTCTGATGAAAAGGCTCCGGTATTGCTGAAAGAACCGCTGGTTTACGAAGCAATCAAGGTACAGACTCGTAACTATAAGAGCTAATCGGGAAGTTGAACATTTAAAGAATTAAAGAAAATGGATAAAAATATATCATTTACGCTCAAGGTATGGCGCCAAAAGGGTCCAAAAGCAAAAGGCGCTTTTGAAACATACCAAATGAAAGATATCCCGGGCGATACTTCATTCCTCGAAATGCTGGATATTCTGAACGAACAGCTCATTAGTGAAGGTAAAGAGCCGGTTGTATTCGACCATGATTGCCGCGAAGGTATCTGCGGTATGTGTTCTCTCTACATTAACGGACATCCACATGGGCCTGCAACAGGTGCCACTACTTGCCAAATCTATATGCGTCGTTTCAACGACGGTGACACGATCACCGTAGAACCTTGGCGCTCTGCCGGCTTCCCGGTAATCAAGGACTTGATGGTGGACCGTACGGCATACGACAAAATTATGCAAGCCGGTGGTTACGTAAGTGTACGCACTGGTGCTCCTCAGGACGCCAATGCCATCCTGATCCCGAAGCCCATCGCTGACGAAGCTATGGATGCCGCTTCTTGCATCGGCTGTGGCGCCTGTGTAGCTGCTTGTAAGAATGGTTCTGCCATGCTATTCGTTTCTGCTAAGGTAAGCCAGCTGAATCTGTTGCCCCAAGGCAAACCGGAAGCATTACGTCGTGCCAAAGCCATGTTGAGCAAAATGGATGAACTCGGTTTCGGTAACTGTACAAATACTCGTGCTTGTGAAGCTGAATGTCCGAAGAACATTTCCATCAGCAATATTGCACGTCTGAACCGCGACTTCATCATCGCAAAACTGAAAGACTAACCGTACTTTCTACATCTTAGACAATATAGGATACGGCTTCGGATAAACCTCTGGGCAAGCTCAAGTTTATCACTTTGCTTTCACTATATTTGATTAATATCACAAAGAACTCTTCTGTCGGGAAACCGGTAGAAGAGTTTTTTATTACATAGAAACTACTGAAGCTGGGAAAAGGCTGTCCCAAAGGATTATCATATCGTCAGCATATACTCCCCATTGAAATCAGGATGTCAATCGTGTGCGAAAACAGTGAATAACATTAAAAGATAATTAAAAGAAATTCCGAGAAAGAGTAAACATTTGGAAGATATACAAAGAAACCATACATTTGTCATGTGATTTTTTTCATAGTATTAGATTTAAGGTTAACAAAGGTTGGAGTACAGCGGTACTCCTTTTTTATGCCAATAAATGATATACTCCTCCAACCAACGTTTTCACCACTCCTTTCATTTCCAGTTCAAAGAGCAAGGCACTCATGCGGTTTACGGGAATATCCGCTTCCACCACAAGTGTATTGATATGCAAATCACCCTGGCGGACCAATATACGCACCACAGCCTCTTCCTCTTCCGTCAACTCCGGAAACAAACTTCGCTGGATACCCTCTGCCTTAACCGGCGGTTCCGTATCAGTCCAACCCATCATTTTCACAAACTCCCCTGCACTTTGCACAAGCGCCGCCTTATTATCCCGTATCAACTGATTGCAACCGATAGAAGCCGTATCCGTCACTCGTCCGGGTATGGCAAAGCAATCGCGATGATAGCCATCAGCTAAATCGGCTGTAATCAAAGAACCTCCTTTAGCAGCAGACTCCACTACAATTGTTGCATCACACATTCCGGCCACAATACGGTTACGGCTGACAAAATTATGTTTATCCGGATTAGTTTCGGTGAGAAACTCCGTAAGCAGCCCGCCATTTGCCAGCATATCAACAGCCGTTTTGCGATGAAGCGAGGGGTAAATGCGGTCCAAGCCATGAGCCAAGACGGCGACAGTGGAAATATCATTGGCCAAAGCCGCACGATGCGCATGAATATCAATGCCATAAGCAAGTCCGCTCACCACCAGCACATCAGGAAGAAGCGCGGACAAATCGTGTAGGAAATCCGCACAAAACAGCTTACCGTATTCCGTAGCACGACGCGTACCTACCATATTGATGACATGCAAACGATTAAGATCGACATTCCCTTTAAAGAACAGGACAACCGGAGCATCTTCACATTCACGCAGCCGGGAAGGATAGGCCTCATCCTGCAAGGTAAGGCAAGTCAGGCGATTCTTTTCCACAAACCCCATTTCGCGTTCGGCACGAATAAAAGCGGCAGGACAGTCAAGAGCAGTAACTATGGAGGGATTTACACCGGGCAGGAGTTTCGGCAACTCTTTACGCTGTCTGAAAACGTTGACGGCACTTCCCGCACCGTCTATTAAACGCTTTGCCCCGATATGTCCTATACCGGGGCAAAGCGGAAGAGCTATACTACAAAGGCGTTCGTCGTTATTCATGGTCGAGGTAAGGGGCAAAGACGTTATCGAATAATTCGCTGTCGCTTAAACGTCCGTTAACCACACATACCGTTTCAACCACCGCCTTAATGGCTACTTTATTATCACTCTCTCTGAAAATATCCTGATAAAACACATATTTGATGCCTTCTTTCTTCATAGCCAGCTTCGACACAAATTCGTCACCGCTTTTCAACGGTGTCTTGAAAGCCATATTGATACGTGCCACTACCGGATTCACACCCTGTTCATGCAGCGCGGCAAAGCTGACACCCGTACTCAACAGGAACTCATGCCGCGTATGCTCCAGATAATGCTGATAGTTGGCATTGTTGACAATGCCTTGCAGGTCACACTCATAGTCGCGGACCTTCATTTTCAGTTCATAAATATAATTCATTTTGATATTTACGGTTTATTCCTACGTGATAACACGTCTTTTATCTCTGACACATAGATATATTGACAATCGACGATCGGGCAATCAGCCGCGTTTGTTTTCTATATCCAAACCTTTGAACTTCTTCAGTTCCTCCACAGAAACCAGCTTGTAGAGTTTGTCACTGGGACGTATTTTATCCGCTTTCATCGAGAAATGCTGCCCTTTCCTAACAGTCTGCACAGGCTTCAAATCCACGCGTGCTTCTTCCAGGGTAGTAAAGACAGCCCCTGTCGTGGGCCCAGTTATCAACAGTTTGTCACCCACGTTGACTTCGGCGGCTTCCACCAGAAACTCCGCCACACCGATATTCGAGAAATAGCGAATCCCTTTACCCACATAGATTTTGCGTTCCGTAGCGGCCGAGCCATAATTCCGGGTCCATTCGCCCAAACGTTGTCCCAGATAATAGCCATCCCAAAATCCGCGGTTAAAGACGGTTTTCAGACGTTCATCCCAGACAGCTATCTTTTCATCGGTGAATGTACCTTCCACGTACGAACGGATGGCTTCTTTATAGCATTCCACTACGGTACGTACATACTCAGGACCGCGGGCACGCCCTTCAATCTTGAACACGCGCACACCGGCATCCAGCATCTTGTTCATAAAATGGATAGTCTTCAAGTCCTTAGGCGACATGATATATTGGTTGTCAATATCGAGTTCTACATCCGTCTCCTTGTCGCGTACCGTATAGGAACGGCGACACACCTGCATACAGGCTCCCCGGTTGGCAGAATGGTTCATCTCGTGCAACGAAAGATAACACTTGCCCGATACCGCCATGCACAAAGCGCCATGGCAGAACATTTCGATGCGTATCTGCTCACCACCCGGTCCGCAGATATTCTCTTCGCGAATATGGCGGTAAATCTCTGCCACCTGTTCCAAGTTCAACTCACGCGCCAGCACCACTACATCAGCAAACTGTGCATAAAAGCGCAAAGCCTCCACATTCGAAATATTCAGTTGTGTGGACAAATGCACCTCCTGCCCTATCTGCCGGGCATAACTCATCACAGCCACATCCGCTGCAATCACAGCCGAAATACCGGCGGCTTTTGCCGCATCCACAATGGTGCGCATCAGAGGAATATCATTATCATATATAATGGTATTTACCGTAAGATAACTTTTCATACCATGCTCATCACAGGTCTGAGCAATCTCCCGCAAATCGTCAATAGTAAAGGTATTGGCGGAACGGGCACGCATATTCAGGTTCTCTATACCGAAGTAAATAGAGTCCGCACCCGCCTGAATGGCTGCGGCAAGAGACTCGCGTGAACCTACCGGCGCCATTATTTCAAAATCAGTGATAGAGGACATAACAAATCTATTTGTATTATTACATTCGTACCTTATTTTTCGCAAAGGTAGCCTTTTTTCCGTATTTTTGCAGCCAAATCCCGTTAGATTATGAAGATTCAAAATATAGACCTCGGCAAGTACCCTGTATTGCTTGCCCCTATGGAAGACGTGACCGACCCGGCTTTCCGCCTGATGTGCAAAAACTTCGGAGCAGACATGGTATATACTGAGTTTGTATCAAGCGACGCACTGATACGTTCCGTCAGTAAGACCGAACAGAAGCTGAAAATCAGTGACGAGGAGCGTCCCGTAGCCATACAGATATACGGTAAAGATACGGACACGATGGTGGAAGCTGCACGAATTGTAGAACAAGCACATCCGGATATTCTGGACATCAACTTCGGATGTCCGGTGAAGCGTGTAGCCGGCAAAGGGGCAGGAGCCGGAATGTTGCAGAACATTCCCAAAATGCTCGAAATAACCCGCTCCGTAGTGGATGCCGTAAAAATACCGGTCACCGTAAAGACCCGTCTCGGTTGGGATGCCAGCAACAAGATTATCGTGGACCTGGCAGAGCAACTGCAAGACTGTGGCATTGCCGCCCTTACCATTCATGGCCGTACCCGCGCCCAAATGTACACCGGCGAAGCGGACTGGACGCTGATTGGCGAAGTCAGGAACAATCCCCGCATGCATATCCCCATCATCGGCAACGGCGACATCACCACTCCCCAAAGAGCCAAAGAGTGTTTTGACCGTTACGGAGTGGACGCTATCATGATAGGCCGCGCCAGCTTCGGCCGTCCATGGATATTCAAGGAAGTGAAACATTATCTGGAGACAGGCGAGGAAATGCCGCCCCTCAGTTCCGAATGGAAGCTGAACGTGCTCCGGCAAGAAGTGGAAGACAGCGTAAAACTGCTGGACGAACGAAGAGGCATTCTGCATGTACGCCGCCATTTGGCGGCAAGCCCGCTATTCAAGGGTATTCCCAACTTCCGGGATACACGCATCGCCATGCTGCGTGCAGAAACGAAAGAAGAACTATATCGCATCTTTAACGAAATAGCAAAATTGAACATCACCTGAACATCGGCTGCGCAAACCATCGCTTGAACATCCATGTAACCACCACATAGAGAACGATGGCAGAGAAAAAGCCCACAATGGCATCAATCAGGTAATGAGCCTGAATATACACCGTAGCCCCACACAGCAACAAATAGAAAGGAAGCAGTCCGGCAAACAAACGCTTGCTACCCCGCCATGCCATAATCATCAGGATGGTGGACATGCCGACATGCGAGCTGGGAAAAGCCGCCGTCGGGCGCTCACCCACTTGTTGCGAACTCTCCACCAAATTATAAAAGAAACCATGTTCGTATCCCGGTCCGGGAAGCAACTCCTGATTATGGTTGAAATAATCGCCGATAGAAGGAAATACTCCTCTTGCTACATTCTCCTCGCCAATGGCCGGAAAATAAAACTGTGGTCCTGCCACCGGCACGAAGATATAAAACAGATAATAAATAAAGAAGGCAGTGACTATGACAAACGAGACTTTCTCAAAAAGCTCAAAACGATAGAGGAAATACCACACCACCACCAAAAGGATCATCGGATAGTAGAAGAAGTAACCCATATTGAACGGTTCACTGACCCACATCTGCGGGAAGCGCAAACAGAACCATACGGCAGGCTGTCCGCCGAATACCCATTGCTCGGCTGAGGCGAAGACATGGTCGAGATTGGGAAAGATGCGGTTGAACTCAAATGTGTCGGGATACCAGTAAGAAAGCAGCGACATCTGGATAGCTATACGGATAAAAGCAGAAAACTTACAAGGCGCAAGCCGGTAAAGATACATCAGTAGAAACGTCATACCCGCAATCACGACGCGATCGACAAGCATCTGCACCGGATGATCCATTTCTTGGAAAAGAAACAGTATGAGAATGGAAGTCAACAGATTATATATCAGCGTGATCTTCTCTACCGCAAAAAGCCCTTTACGGGTTTCTACTCTCTTGAATAAGTCTAAAGCCATCCTTTATCTTTATACCAGGCAATGGTTTCTTTCACTCCCCGTTCCAAATCATATTCAGGGCGGTAGCCAAGTTCCTTGACAGCCGGAGTTATGTCGCATTGCCAGTTGCGTTGTTTCATTATTCTATACTTGTCCGAATTGAGCGTACTGGTAGTATTCCGACATTTCGCCCAATATTCAGCGAGCAAAGATACAACTTTCAATATAATTAACGGACATCTCAGGCGAATTACAAACGGATTTCCCAATTCTTTCCGTATCAAGTCGGAAAAAGCGCGGCTCTGATACACCCTGCCGTCTGCCAGAAAATAAGCGCGACGGGATATTTGCTTCTCGATTCCAAGGAACACAGCCTGCACAATATCTTTGACATAGACAAACGTCAAATCCTGTCGGCGGAAACCCACTGAGAAGTCGGTGTGTTGCCGGATGGACTTTGCCACCAGAAAATAATCCTTCTCACGCGGCCCATAGACACCCGTAGGACGGTAAATGACGTACGGGAAATCAGGCATGCTTTGCAGATAAGCCTCTGCCTTCAACTTACTAAGGCCATAAGCCGTATTGGGTAGCGGAGTATCCTCTTCCCTTATCGGAGTATATGACTTTTCGTGTACCGGACCGAACACACTTAGCGTACTGATAAAAATAAACTGTCCGGGAATCATATCCAAGTTACGCAACGTATCCGCAAAATTCCTGGTTTGCAAATAATTCACCCGGTCGAAGTCGTTCTTGTCCACGCACTTTGTCGCCCCGGCGCAATGGATGATGTAATCGAACTTGCCATTGGCTTCCTTATGGGCGGACAACTGCGCACAAAGCACATCGGGATGGGCAAAGTCGAGTTCAAGAAAATGTATCCTGCTATCTTGCAAATACTCCCGGCTGCTGGACGAACGAATACCCGCCCATACGCCAAACCCGCGTTTCAACGCTTCCTCCACGATGAAACTTCCGATAAAACCACTTGCTCCTGTAACTAAAACTGACTTCACGTTATTAATTATGAATTATGAATTATTTCCTTTACCGGCTCCACATGAATACCGACATGGGTTCCCCTGCCGAAGCGCTCTTTCAAGGTGCTTTCAATGGCTGTTGCCGTACGGTGCGCCTCCTCCAATGTAATGTTGCCGTCCATGCGCACATGCACTTCTATCGCATAATAGCTGCCTATACGGCGGGTACGCAGATGGTGCGGCGAACTCACTCCGGGAAAAGAAAGGATAATTTTCTGTATCTCACTTTCCACATCGGCAGGCAATGACTTTTCCAACAGCTCGTCTACGCAAGGAACCAATAACTTTATGGCCACCTTCATGATGAAGAAACTGACAACAACAGCCGCTATCGGATCGAGTACCCGCCAATGATTTCCCAAAAGAATAGCTCCGCCGATGCCGACAGCGGTTCCTATGGAAGAAAGGGCGTCACTGCGATGATGCCACGCGTTAGCCACCACCGCCTGGGAATTCAGCTTCTTCCCCTTGAACACCGTATAGCGATAAAGCGCTTCCTTAGAAACGATGGAAACCAGCGCCGCTATCAATGCCAGCATCCCCGGTTCCTGCAAAGAACCTCCATGCAGAAAATGATAAATGGATGAAGCGCCGTTCCACAAAATCCCAAAACCGACAAAAAGTAATACAATACCGATAATGGCTGTTGCCAATGTCTCATATTTACCATGTCCGTAATCGTGCCCCTCATCTTCCGGTTTGGAAGAGATGCGCACGAAGACAATGACAATGATGTCTGTCACAAAGTCCGACAACGAGTGGACGGCATCGGCCAGCATTGCGGCACTATGCCCCACAATTCCCGCAAAGAACTTAAATAGAAGCAACAGGAAGTTCACCCCGCTTCCCACAACCGTTACGTGGTAAATTCCTTTTTCTCTTGCGGCATCTTCTTTATCCATAGGCTGTACTTCCATTTTACTTTTTCTAAGTTGTTGCAAATATAGTACATAAATCCATTATGGGCGGCCGTTCCGTTATAATTTTCAGTAAGACAGGAAGATTTTGAAGCCGGAGTGAACGAGTGAATACATTTATTTGTTTACTTTGCAAGAAAGATAAAAAGATATCAGATTATGGCTAAGACAAAAAAAGAAAAGAAAGAGAAAAAGGCTGGCAAGCGAATGAAGAAAAAAGAGCTTGTCAAAGCGCTATTGGATTTCTTCCACATAAAACAAGACGAAGTACTGTCACTGAAATACATTTTCGAACAACTCCACCTCACCACACATCCGCTGAAGATGCTGTGTATGGACATCCTATCCGAACTGTCGGATGATGACTACATCACCGAAGTGGACAAGCATAAATACAAGTTAAATAACCATGGCGTGGAGATGACAGGCATCTTCCAGCGCAAGAGCAACGGCAAGAACTCCTTCATTCCTGAAGGCGGCGGCGATCCCATCTTCGTAGCCGAACGCAACTCGGCACACGCCATGGCGGGCGACAAAGTGCGCATTGCCTTCTATGCCAAGCGCCGCGGGCGCGAAGCCGAAGGTGAAGTCATCGAGATACTAGAACGTGCCAACGACACTTTCGTAGGTACACTGGAAGTTGCCAAATCATACGCCTTCCTTGTTACGGAAAACCGCACGCTGGCCAATGACATCTTCATTCCCAAAGAGAAGCTGAAAGGCGGGAAGACGGGAGATAAAGCCATCGTCAAGGTAGTAGAATGGCCCGACAAAGCCAAGAATCCCATCGGTCAGGTTATCGACATCCTGGGAAAAGCCGGAGACAATACCACCGAGATGCATGCCATCCTGGCCGAATTCGGTCTGCCGTATGTCTACCCTGCTTCCGTAGAAAAAGCCGCAGACAAGATACCCGCCGAAATTCCTGCGGAAGAATATGCCAAACGTGAAGATTTCCGCAATATAACCACCCTTACCATAGACCCCAAAGACGCCAAAGACTTTGACGACGCCTTGTCTGTCCGCAAGCTGAAGGATAACCTCTGGGAAGTAGGCGTACACATCGCCGACGTAACACACTACGTAACGGAAGACAGCATCATCGACAAAGAAGCCGAAAAACGCGCCACCTCCGTCTATCTCGTAGACCGTACCATTCCGATGCTTCCTGAACGGCTTTGCAACTTCATCTGCTCGCTGCGCCCCAACGAAGAGAAGCTGGCTTACTCCGCTATCTTTGAAATGACAGACAAGGGTGAGATAAAGAACTCACGTATTGTACATACAGTTATCAAGTCCGACCGTCGCTTCACCTACGAAGAGGCACAGCAGATTATCGAAACCAAAGAGGGAGACTTTAAAGAAGAAATACTCAAGTTGGACGCACTTGCCAAGATATTACGCGAAAAACGGTTCGCCGCCGGCGCCATTAACTTCGACCGCTATGAAGTGAAGTTCGAAATTGATGAAAAAGGCAAACCCATCAGCGTATATTTCAAAGAATCCAAAGACGCCAACAAGCTGGTAGAGGAGTTCATGCTGCTCGCCAACCGCACTGTGGCCGAAAAGATAGGACGCGTGCCCAAAAGCAAAAAGCCAAAAGTATTCCCTTACCGTATCCACGACCTTCCGGATCCCGAAAAGCTGGATAACCTGTCGCAATTCATCGCTCGTTTTGGCTATAAGCTGCGCACCAGCGGAACCAAGACGGATGTATCCAAGTCCATCAATCACCTGTTGGATGATATTCAAGGCAAGAAAGAGGAGAACCTCATCGAAACCGTATCCATCCGCGCCATGCAAAAAGCGCGTTATTCCGTACACAACATCGGACATTACGGGCTGTCATTCGATTATTACACCCACTTCACTTCGCCTATCCGGCGCTATCCGGACATGCTGGTGCACCGGTTACTGACCAAATATTTAGACTTAGGCGGACGAAGCGTTTCCGAACAAAAATACGAAGCCCTCTGCGAACATTCCAGCAGTATGGAACAGATTGCTGCCAATGCGGAACGCGCCTCTATCAAGTACAAGCAAGTGGAATATATGACAGAACGCCTTGGACAGACGTACGACGGTGTCATCTCAGGCGTTACCGAATGGGGGCTGTACGTAGAGCTGAATGAGAATAAGTGTGAGGGAATGATACCTATCCGCGACCTCGACGATGATTACTACGAGTTCGACGAAAAGAACTATTGCTTGCGCGGACGCCGGAAGAAACGCACATACAGCCTCGGCGACGCTATCACCATCAAAGTGGCACGTGCTAACCTGGAGAAAAAGCAATTGGACTTTGCACTGATTGAATAAAAGAGACCATCATCCTTATAAAAGCATATATACACACATACATGAAGACAATTACTATTACAGATCGCAGACAGATAGAAGACATCATCCGTAAATGCCCTTATTGTACGGTGGGGATGACCGACAAAGAAGGCAATCCGTACATAGTGCCCATGAACTTTGCCTGGAAGAACGATACCGTTTACTTACACTCGGGGTCCGAAGGAAGCAAAGTGGAAATGGTGGTACGGCATCCGCAAGTCTGCATCAATTTCTGCGAAGGACACGAACTGGTGTATATGCACAAACAAGTGGCATGCAGTTACAGCATGAAATCCCGCAGCGTTATCTGCAAGGGCAAAGTGCGTTTCATCGAAGATATGGATGAAAAGCGCCGGATACTCGACATGCTTATGAAGCAATATACAGACAATGAATGCAGCTATGCCGAACCTGCTGTGCGCAATGTGAAAATATGGGAGGTGAAAGTGGATGAAATAAGTTGCAGGTCGTTCGGATTAAGGCCGAGTGAAGTAAAATAAAAAAAGAGCGTGCTTTCCTGCACGCTCCTAACCTAACTAATAAATCTATTAACATCATTATGTGATTCCTAAATCTTTCTTGTCAGAAGCTCTATTTCTTAATGGTGATGTTGAAGTCTGATAAAAATTACCAGTATTCACATCTACATATTCAGGTTTATAGTTTGTAATACTCTTACTCCCCAATTTACCCCAAAAAGAAGCAATACACCCAGAATTATACAGATTAATATAAGATACTGACAATTTATCCCAACTCATCTCATTGAAACGAATACTGGCTCCTCCCTTTCCACTGTTGGCAAAAGAACAATTAGTCACAGTAGCACTTTGTACTCCTATCAAACGCATAGCAGAACCTTGTTCTTTATTGTCCACATTTTCAATTGTACAATGGTTAACTGTCAGCAATGGTCCACTGGTGCTTTCATCATTTCCACCTCGATAAATATTCAAAGCACTACCTAATAATCGATAAAATATACAATTACCAACATGTAACTCTTCTACATTGTATTTACCTTTATCATCTTTCTCTCCAGCAAAATTAATTGCTTCCCCTGACATGTCATGAAAAAAAGAATTCCGGATAATCACCATTGGTGAGAAAGTAGATTTTTCGCCACGAATGGCAGCCAAGCCAGATTCATTGAAATTATAGAATTCGCAATTATCAACAGTAAGTAAATAAGGAGTAATAGTACCTGATTTCACAGTTATACCACCTTCAGACAAAGCTTTCCCTGCCTCACCTTCACCATTGAAAGCAAGACCTTGTATTTCCAAGTTTCCACCATTGACAATGGTCACAAATGCTTTACCAGACATACCATTAAAACATAAAACGGGACGTTTAGATAAATGGGAGTCTGCTTGAATACGAATATATTTATCTATCAACAAAGTATTATCCAGCCAATAAACACCCTCTTCCGAGAGATTCAAAATATCACCGGACTGCGCTTTGTTAAAAGCCTCTAATAGCGTATTTTGTCCTGCCTTCACACTGATTTCATTACCAGTAAGCATCAATTTATGATTTTCAGAAAAAGTATACCAACTTGCACCGAGTTTTTTCTCCATATATGGCTTTAAATCAATACTATCTAATAAAGTCGTATTATTCTGAAAACCCCTTTGTGTTACGGTATAGGGATAATTCACCACATTATCAATAAAAGTAAAGCCAGAAATATCATCAAAAGACTGATAAAGCGCTTTATCTGACTTACTAATGAACTGATTACGGATAAAAGAGATATTTGAGGGTGGTAATGTACGTTCATTATCTTTTCCTACACAAAATAGGATATTATCACAATTAATAAAACGATTATCTTCTAACGTTACATCCTTTACATGATGATAACGGTTAGGTAAAGAATTAGGAACCGCATTCATCAACCCAAGAGCCGCAAAAAAACGATCACCTTTCAGCCCATAGAACAAATTCCCCTTAATAATATGGCCTTCATTGACTACACGTACTCCGCCTGTACAAGGTAATCCATTTCCTATAAATGCGTTTCCTTCAACTAAATTACGGTTACCATGACGTAAAGCCAAAATACCACGACATTCTAAAAATACATTATTACGAATAATGTTATCACTTGATTTGATAGAAACAACTTCAACTTCCCCATTACAATGGTGAAACATATTATCTTCTATCACTGTATTCGAAGAAAAAAATGCATGATGTGAGGTTCCCACACGAATCGTTTCGCCCCCATTTGAGCCCAATATCGGGCGTTCACCGAAATAATTGTGATCAATTCTATGATTATTATTACGGTCTCTCTCACCATTTAAAATAACAGCCAAAGTTACTCCTGCATAAAGCTTACCCAAAATAGAATTATGGTCCAGTCGATTATTTCGTCCGTAAAGAAGAATCCAGCTCCCAGATACCCCACGATCTATCGGATTGAAGTAATCAATGACACAATCTGTTATACGGCAGTTGTTAGCAACTTTTTCACCTTTACGAAACTCAATCACAGCTCCTTTAGGAGTGTAACCATTACGAAAATGCAATCCGTTTATTTCAACGTATTCTCCACATAAACGAAGATTAGATACACCTTCTATAAAAACACTGCCTGGTTGTTGAGTCATAACAACAATCGGCTCTTCTACCGTACCATACCCCTCGAGTTGTAACTGGATATTTGTATATGTACCTGATTTAATATAAATCGTATCACCTGGACGAGCCTTCTCCAAAGTATTTTGAAGAGAATTTAAGTCAATAGTCCAATTTCCTTGCGAACATGCGGCCAACAAAGGAAAAATCCAACAAAGTTTAATAAATGATTTAAGCATCACAAGCTATATATATTAAAGTTTCACTAGTTAACGAATTTTCATCGGATAATAAATACCCTCTGTCATTAATGAGAAATTATCTGTACGGAAAGGAGTTGCTGGGAAACCCTCTTTATTAAAAAGATTAGCTTCCGTCCAATTAGACCAACCATAACGTACCGCAATAGGACGCTCTACAACATCAGACCAGACAAATACTTTTCCATCCCTAATTTCCGCTCTTGCCGATACAAAATTATAATCCGCCCCACAAATAGAAAAACCTTTCAATTCCTCGCCCAAAGCAGTCAAACCAGAATAAACAAAGTCAAAACTAATTTCTGCTTTATTGTCTTTTATTTGCATTGATTTATATACCGGGCCTGAATATGGTACTTTTTTATCATATTGCAAATGCAAAGCACAGGATGCTAAACGTTCACCAATAGGTTTCTTATAAATAGGGTGTACATCGTTTTTCTCCCCTTTATCAATACTGACTACCATAGCAGTATTCTTTACTGTTTTCCATGTAAATAGCTGGGCATCACGTAACTCAGCCCAATTTGGACGATCTTGCCAAAAAGGATGATCAAAATTCGACAACTGAACAAAATAAAATGGTAAATCAGGTTGATGAAAATCAGTACGCCATTGTCTAATTAATGCTGGAAAAAGTACTCTATACTGCTCCGCCCGCTCTGCATTACCCTCGCCTTGATACCAAATTACACCTTTAGCCGTATAAGGAATAATACGCTGCAACATAGTATGATACAATCCACAAGGGCGTTTATGATGTTTAGGGCCCACTGGTTCGAAAGGACGAACAACGTTTTTATATCCCATAGTCACTGAGTCATTATAAACCCTATAAAGTACCTTATACTCCTCCATTTTTTTCTCATATAAGGTATCATCCATAATAGCAACTTTACGATAATTATCCAAAATAGGACGTAATTTATCATCTCTTTCCAGCGTCTCTTCTTTCACCCAAGCTTCAGCAGGCGTTCCACCACGATAACAACAAATGATACCAATAGGAACATTTAATTCTTTCTGAAGTTTACAAGCAAAATAATAACCGATGGCAGACATATTCGCAACTTGTGGCGCTGTTGCGGTCTGCCATTTCATTTCTTTATTAACATTATGCCCTTTATAATATACTTGAGGTACTATTAGAAAATGAATATTCTGATTATTAGCTGAACGAACAACAGCTTCTCCATTTTCACTCATAAACAGCTTACGCTCCATATTTGATTGTCCTGTTGCTAACCACACTTCTCCAACATACACTTCAGACAGTAGAACAGATTCATTTCCTGAAGTTACTTTTAACCGATATGGCCCCCCAGCAGCCAGATTCTTCAAAGACAACATCCAGCGCCCGTCAGGCTTAACTTCTGTCTTTACTTTTTGATTTTGAAATTCGACCTGTACTATAGCAAAAGGACGTCCTATTCCCCAAATATTATTTATATCTTCTTGCTGCAATACCATTCCTTCACCAAAAACTTCAGCTAAAGACAACTGGAAATTATTACCCGTGGAGACTCCCCAAAGGAGCCCCCAACAGATACAAATTTGCAAACATACAAATATACAACCTCTTTTCATCATTTTTATCAGTTATAACCCTCGTTCTGAGATAAAATTTCTTTTCCTAACAAACGAATTTCACGTCCCGGAATAGGATAAAGCATTTGAAATCTTTCTACCTTAGTAAATTTCTGCTTTGGTAAAAGTCTAGAGTCCTGTCCGTGTGCTTCCATAATTCGAATCGTTTCAGATACTCCAACTACACGCTGTAAATCAAACCAACGTTGGTTTTCGAACGCAAACTCAAATTTACGTTCCTGAAGTAATTCATTTCTAGAAACCGAAGTTACGGGAAGATGCCCTGCACGTGCCCTCACTGCATTATAAACGGCTAAAGCATTCACATCATTAGTTATATCATTCGCATAAGGTTCAGAGGGAGCACCTAATACCGCTTCAACATACATTAAAAGTACATCAGCATAACGTAAAATAGGAGCATCGGCAGCATTATCCTTTTGTGAAGGCTTAGTTCCCCTTTTCAAGTATTTACCACACACAATCCAAATACCCGCCTTATCTTCTTCCATTAAATTGGTCTGGCTACGTACAACATCACTTTCACATTCCTCAGCGAATGGAGTAGTAGGTGTATTTAAACCTGAATTACCACCAAATACAGAAAAATCATAACTAAATGTTTGTCCTTCACCCGAAGTAGAATTAAATTGAACAGCAAATAATATCTCACTATTCCATTTAGTGCTTTCTGAGAATATAGAGCTATAGTCTGAAGCTAATCCTACTCCTGAAACAGTACTCTTGCTAGGATCTGACATATTAATCAACGTAGCAAGCAAAGTCTTTGCATCGGAATGACGACCTAAAGTAAGATATACTTTAGCAAGCAACGCTTTAGCTGCCATAGCATTTGCTTTGCCCTTAGTCATGTCAGGCAAATTATTTATAGCAAACTCTAAATCGGGAATAATGACAGTAGAATAAACCTCAGAAAGAGGCTTCCGGCGAAACATATCTGTTTCATTGGCATCTATCGTACGAGTAATAATAGGTAAATCCCCCCATAAACGAACCATATTAAAGTAAACTAATGCACGTATAAAGCGTGCTTCACCTTCTATTCGGTTGCGAGTCACCTCATCATTTACTATACCCAAATTATCTATTACTAAGTTTGTACGGGAAAGAGCATTGAAACAGGCTTTCCAATAATTATATACATCACCACTCTCAACAATATCTTTCACAAAAGTGTCAATATATCCAAACTCACCTTCTGCCAAATAAGAAGAAGAAAGATCTGAACGCATTTCCATCAATACATAATCATGATTCAAAGACATTTGTTGGAGACCGTCATAACAACCAACCAAAGCCAATTCAACATCACTTGTCTTATTAAAGAAGTTTGTTTGTGTCAAATCTGATTTAGGTTGTAAATCCAATGCATCCGTACAGGAAGCCAAAAATAAGCTTAAACCCAAACCTATTATATATTTCATTTTTTTCATATCAGTCAACATTAGTAATTAAAATTGAAAATTAAAGCCAAGCGTATAAGTACGAGCCAACGGCATTGCACCACTCTGATAACCATCAATCAATGGAGTATCAAAGCTCTTAATACCTTCAGGATTATACCCTTTATAATCACCCAACAAGAAATAGCATGGATTATAAATAGACGCATAAACACGTAATGAACAGTTCTTCATAATATTTTTAGGCAATGTATATCCTAAATTGATACTGCGTATTGCAATAAAAGAAGCATCCTCTACAAACCAGCAGGCTGAAGCTTTATGTTTGATATTATTATAGGAATTCTGGTACTCTGGCAACAATTTCCCATTCCATTGACTCTGAGCATAATGCTCATCAATATTAAATACTTTATTACCATGTGACCCTTGAACCACTACATTTAAATCGAAATCTTTCCATTTTAAATCATTAGTCATACCCCAAGTTACTTTCGGATATGGAGAGCCCTGTGCTACCATATCATCATCGTCTATTTTTCCATTGCCGTCCAAGTCTTTAACATGTACCAATTCTGGTTTCACATCAACCGGCCATACAGGACTGATAAGCCCTTCGTTAGGAATCTCTTTTTCAACAACAAAGCCATAGAATTGAACTAAAGGTTTACCGACCTCAGTTACAAAATATGTAGGACGTTTTTCTTCTCCTTTAGGACTGCTTATAATCTTATCTACACCACCTAAGTTTAAAACCTTATTAAAGTTCTGTGCAATATTTAAACTTGTAGACCAAGAGAAATCCTTTGTTTGAATATTCTGGGTTGTAATTTCAATTTCATAACCGGTATTACTCATTTTACCCATATTAACCAACTGGTTTGTTTGTCCCGTCATACTAGAGATCTCTCTTTCCAAAAGTAGTTTATCCGTTATCGTATAGTAAGCATCAAGATTAATTCTCAAACGATTATTAAACATACCCAAATCAAAACCACCATTATACTGATAAGTTCTCTCCCAACCCAAGTCTTTATTTTCACTGGAAATTTGTGTATATCCAGGAGTTACTTTATTATTGATTACAGCATTGGACTGTGAAAGAAGACCAAATGCTTGGTAATTACCAATATTTTTATTACCACTGGCACCAAAACTTGCTCTAATCTTTAATTCATCAATTATCTTCTTAACCGGAGTAAAGAATGATTCCTCAGAAATACGCCAACCTAAAGATACTGAAGGGAAATACCCCCATTTATTATTAATACCGAAACGAGAACTTCCATCCCAACGTGAACTTACAGAAGCAAGATATTTACCTTTATAAGAATATGTGACACGTCCTAGTGCCGATAATAGCAGTTCCTCATACTCAGTAGTATTACCCGAGTTAATGATACCAGCATTCAAGGTTTGAATATTATCAGTCGGAAAGTCTGAAGCTGTCATATTGCTATTATAGCCTGTAGTCTTTTGAACTGTATAACCAGCCAATATACTTAAAGAATGATTTTCTCCTAAATTAGGAGTATAGGTCGCAATATTTTCATTCAACCAATCTATTACTTTTGCAGTTTTATATTGTCCGCTCGTTTTACCATTATTATGAGCTAAACTACTCTGATAAAATTTATAGTCCATCATAGAAGCATATCCACCAAAAGAACTTTTTAAAATCAAACCTTTAACAGGTTGATACTGTAAGTAGATATTTCCTAAGGCTTTAATATAACCAGTTCTATCATTACGCTCTAAAGTAGTAGAAATACCATTATTACCACCAGCATTTTTTACACTAATATATTCTCCATTATAAGGGACTTTCGAAAAATGATATTCATGAGCATAGTCACCTATATTTAATGTAGGATCAGACAAACGAGCCCATTCAATTGTCTCAGCAGTATGCCTTACTGGGATGTACATAGCATCTCTAAATACCTGATTAATATTTGATTGAGATCCTGAACGATAAGCGCGTTGGGAATCAACAACTGCATTCACATTGACGCCGAATTCTAATTTATCATTAATCTTAGCATCAACCTTAGCATTTAAATTAAACTTTTTATAACGATCTGTTATAACAATTCCTTTCTCATCCAAAAAAGAACCAGATGCGTAGTAGTTCACGTTTTTTGAACCGCCAGAAACACTAATCTGATGGTTCTGTATATATCCCAGTTTTATTGTTTCTTCTACCCAGTCAGTTTGAGTTCCCAAAACATCAGAAGCAACATAAACTTTTTTCATATCATCTACCATAGACGCATGAGCTCCACTGGTCGGTCTACCCATTTCTGCATATATTTGTTCTGCTTTTATCTTCCAATCTTCAGGACGTGTACGTTGTATTCCTTTCAACAGTCGCTCTTTAACACCACCATAACTATTTATGCGAATAGTAGGTTTAGAGCCTTCAGAGCTACCACTACGTGTAGTCACAATAATAATACCATTTGCACCTCTTGAACCATAAATAGCAGCTGATGCAGCATCTTTCAATACCTCAATAGATTCTACATCATTCATATCAACATCTGACAAATCTCCTGGGATAGGATAACCGTCTACTACGATCAGAGGATTCGTATCTGCAGAAATAGACCCAATACCACGTATCTGAATTTTAGGACTAGCTCCCGATTGCGCTGAAACATTTTGAATTTGCACACCCGCCAATTTACCAACTAACGCCTGGTCTGCACGAGAAACGGGCAATTGCCCCAGATTCTCATTTTTAATTTTTGAAATAGAACCTGTTAAATGAGATTTCTTCTGAACACCATAACCAACCACTACTACTTCATCTAGCTGTTGTTGATCCTCAGTCAAAGTTACATTTATTTTTGGCTGTCCTTTGCAAGCTACTTCTTTCTGAGTAAACCCGATATATGAAAATACAAGAATGTCTGCTTCTAAATCTGGTACACTAATTGAGTAATTTCCATCAATATCAGTAATACATCCAATAGTAGTCCCCTTTACAAGAATATTCACACCAGGCAAAGGCGAATGTGTCACATCTATAACTTGGCCTGTCACAATTTTCGTTTGGGCAAAAATCGCCATACCATACAGTTGCATCCAGCAAAACATGATTAACAAAAAAGTTCGCCGAGAAGCAGTTTGAAATAATTGTCTGTTCTTCATAAAACTATAAAATTAATGATTAACAATAAATATATATCACAATAAGATAATAATCCTAATAGTAGTTTTACCATCTTCCATAGCCATTCGCTACAGAAAAGTTGATCACTGCACAAATTGGTTTGCCAAAAATAATAGTATTTTTAATAATATCAAAGTAAAAAGAAGAAAAATATAAAATAAATCATATTACCACATAAGGGTTCTATAAATAACGATATACACATAAAATAGTACGCGTACATTATTATATCATTAAGCAAAAATCAATATAATATACTAATAATCAACATATTTATATTTAAACAAAGAAAGCAAAAGAAGAAAGGGAACAATCATAAAAAGTGCGCACAAAAAAATATTAGGTGAACCTATGATAAAAAACATAAAAAATATCTGGTATTTTATTTGCTCAAAATAAAATTAACCACTATTTTTGGAAAACCAATTTAAAACAAAGAAATACTCATGAAAACAAAAAGTATTCTAACAACTATTTTCTTATTTCTGGCATTTACAATCCAGGCCAAGTTACCAGAGCATCCCTGCTTATTGCTTACTCAAAAAGGAATTGAAAAAATAAAAGCTCAAAATAAGCCGGCTATGCTATTCAATACGACATTAACTCAAATAAAAAATCAAATATATCCTATCTTAAAACAACCGATAGAAGTTCCACTTCCTAAAGACGCAGGAGGTGGCTATACACACGAACAACATAAGCGCAACTATAATAACATGTATAATGCAGGTGTACTTTTCCAATTAACTGAAAAAAAAGAATATGCGGAATATGTAAAAAAAATGCTTATACAATATGCAGAAATGTATCCTAATCTACCCTTACATCCAATTCAAAAATCTAATTATAGAGGAAAGCTCTTTTGGCAAGGGTTAAATGAATGTGTTTGGTTAGTATACACATCTCAAGCCTATGATTGTATATATAATTACTTAAATCCCAAAGAAAGAGAGTTTATTGAAAATAATTTATTTAAGCCAATGGTTGAATTTATCGCTATACACAATAAATCCACATTCGAAAAAATTCACAACCACGCTACCTGGGCAGTAACAGGAGTGGGGATGATTTCCTATGTTATGGGAGATAAAGATATGCTAGAGAAAGCATTATATGGACTAGATAAAAGCGGAAAAAGTGGTTTTATTAGGCAAATAGATCAACTTTTTTCACCCGACGGATATTTCGAGGAAGGGCCTTATTATCAGAGATATTCATTACAGCCATTCATTATGTTTGCTCAAGCTATTGAGAACAATGAGCCTGAAAGAAAAATATTTGAATATAAAAATGGAGTAATATTAAAAGCCGTCACTACCCTATTACAAATGTCTGAAAACAACGGCCAATTCTTTCATTTCAATGACGCTTTAGACAAGACCTGGCACAGTACAGAGTTAGTTTGGGGTATTGATATCTCCTATAATAGAACAGGCAACAAACAACTATTATCTATAGCAAAAGAACAAAATACTGTTATCCTAAATGAAGCTGGATATAAAGTTGCTACTGACATAGAACTTGCACAACCTTTTATACATCAAACAATGGTCATAAGCGATGGAGCCAAAGGCGACGAGGGTGGCATTGGAATTCTACGCTGCCCAAATAAAAATAATGAAAGCTGTGTAGCTCTAAAATACACATCACAGGGTATGGGACATGGACACTTTGATAGGTTATCATTTACCTATTACGACAATAATAAAGAAATAATACAAGACTACGGGGCTGCACGTTTTTTAAATATAGAGCCTAAAAATGGCGGCCATTATTTACCTGAAAATAATAGCTTTAGTAAGCAAACAATAGGGCATAACACCCTAATAGTCGACGAAACCAGCCACTTCAATGGTAAATTGGACGAAGCATCAAAATACTCTCCCACATTCTATGCTTTCATCAATGGCGAACAGGTAAAAATGATCAGTGCAAAAGACAAACACGCTGTTCCCGGAGTAACTATGCAGCGAAATCTACTGCTAATCTCCCATCCTGCTTTTGAACATCCTCTCATTATTGATATATTCAAAATAATTTCACAAAAAAAACATCAATACGATTTGCCTTATTATTATAAAGGGCATCTCATTAATACTGATTATAAATACAACGCATTCGATACAACTCGCACTTTGTTAGGCAGCAAAAACGGATACCAACATTTATGGATAGAAGCACAAGGAAACCCCAGGCAAGAGACAACTTCTACCACTTGGTTAAACGATAATAGATTCTATACATTAACCGCTGTAACCGATGAAAATACAGAGATATTTCTAACCAGAATTGGTGGTAACGACCCTAACTTCAATTTGAGAAACGATCCTTGCTTAATGTTTCGCCAGAAAGAGAGTGATAATCATACATTCGTATCTCTCATAGAAGCACACGGAGAATACAACCCACGTCTGGAATATACATTAGCTCCTTACACAAACGTACAAAACATCCAAATTATAATGGACACAGAGGAATATACTATCCTCAAAGTTACAACTAAAAATAAACAGGCCATAACTATCTGTTTTGCGAATACAGATAATAATCCACATTCTGTACATAAAATAAGAGATTATAGCTGGCAAGGAGTCTGCGAAATAAAATAACGCAAATAATAACTATTAAAAAAACAACATTATGAAAACATGTAGTAAAGTTTTTCTATTAGAAAATGAAATAAGTTGGGAACAAGTTGGTGAAGGTATTCAAAGGCAAATACTCGGATATGACGGACAACTCATGCTAGTAAAAGTGAAATTTCAGAAAGGGGCTATTGGAAACGCCCATGAGCATTTTCATTCCCAATCCACCTATGTTGTTAGTGGAGTGTTCGAATTTCATGTAAACGGAGAGAAGAAAATAGTCAAAGCCGGAGATGGAATCTATATGGAACCGGATGTCTTACATGGTTGTACCTGTCTCGAAGCTGGTATTTTAATTGATACCTTTAGCCCAATGCGTGAAGATTTTATAAACGAATAACTATCATGAAAATCAAAGGTGTAAGATGGTGGATTATTGGGCTAATCATGCTCATTACCATCATAAACTATTTGGATAGAGGTACTCTAAATTATATGTGGGTAGCCAATATTGAATACACTCTAACAGACTCTTTTAATCCTAGTCTTAGAGTGAACCAAGCCACTCAGATAAATGAGCAAACCTATCTTTTAACCAACGGTCAAGGCCATGAGATTCAAGTTGAAGCAAGTAGAATCTCACTAAAGGAGAAAAATGGCCAGACAATGGTAATAAACAAAGAGGGAATTGCCTATGATTTAGGACTAATCAGTACTGATTTGTCTACTGAAGAAGCTGCCAAGCAAGCTAAAGATATACTAGGAACGATTACCATATTTTTTATGATAGCTTATGGTATAAGCCAGTTAGTATCTGGAAAAATGTATGACAAAATTGGTACAAGAAAAGGATTCTTCGTTTCTGTATTATTATGGGGAGCCGCAGATGCCATGACATCACTATCACGAGGCATCCTTTCATTAACAACATTTCGTATGATGCTGGGATTAGGAGAAGCCGGTCCATGGCCAGGAACCACTAAAAGTAACGCTGAATGGTTTCCACAGAAGGAACGTGCATTAGCACAAGGTTTATTTGGTGCAGCAGCTTCGTTGGGTTCTATTTTTGCACCCATCATTATACTCATGCTGTATATTACACTTGGATGGAAGCTTACATTTGTAGTTGTCGGTGGTTTCGGTTTATTATGGCTAATTCCATGGATTATCATCAACAAAAAAGGACCTAAAGAACACCCATGGATTACTGATAAAGAAAAAGAATACATATTAACTGGACAACCGGAAATCAAGATTACCAATGACAAAGGCAAAGGCTGGAGAGAATTATTATCAAACAAAAAAAACTGGTCTGTTATTTTAGGACGTTTTTTTCTTGATCCCATTTGGTGGATGTTTGTCACTTATCTACCACTCTATCTAGCTGATGTCTTCAAACTTAATATTAAGGAAGTAGCATTCTCCGCATGGGTTCCTTATGTAGGCGCAATGGTTGGTAGTATTGCCGGTGGATGGATGTCAGGCTTTTTAATCCGAAAAGGAAAAAGTGTTGATTATTCACGTAAAGCTGCCATGTTATTGGGTGGATTTATTATCATCCCTTCTATAATTGCAGCCGTTTATTCTACAACTTCTATTATGGCAGTTATCTTTATGGCTTTCGTCTTGGGAGGTTTTCAATTTGTCATGACGAATATTCAAACAATACCCAGCGATCTACACTCCGGAAAATCCGTTGGCTCATTAGCAGGTCTAGGTGGTGCATCAGCCGTATTAGGAACTATTCTAGCAATATTATTTGCCCAATACATCACAAACTGGCTATTATTATTCTCACTACTTGCAGCATTAGTTCCATTATCATTATTATCCATATTTTTGACTGTCGGTAAAATAGAACAAATAAAATAAAGTTACACATATTCATTAAACTAAAAAATAATATGAAATTACAAGGTAAAGTAGCCATCGTAACAGGTGGAGCACGTGATTTGGGACGTGCAATCTCAATCAAATTCGCTCAAGAAGGAGCTAAAGTAGCTGTAAACTATTTCGACAACCCGGAAGATGCAGCAGAAACTTTAAAATTAATTCAGGCTGCAGGGTCTGAAGGAATTATTGTACAAGGTGATATGACAAAAGCAACTGATGTCAAAAATCTATTTGACAAAGCTATTGAAGCATTTGGAAATCACATTGATGCATTAGTTAATGTTGTTGGTGGAATTGTTGGTCGCAAATTAGTAACAGAACAAGACGAAACTTGGTATGACTTTTTAATGGATGTAAATATGCGTAGCGTATTTCTATGCACCCGCGAAGCTGTACCGTACATGAGTGCCGGATCTACCATTGTCAATTTTTCGTCTCTTGCAGCCCGTGATGGTGGCGGTCCTGGAGCATCTATGTATGCAACTGCCAAAGGTGCTGTTATGACTTACACACGTGCTATGGCCAAGGAACTTGGTCCCAAAGGAATACGTGTCAACGCATTAGCTCCCGGCACAATAGCTACATCATTCCACGATCGCTTCAATACACCAGAAAACAGAGAACGACTGAAAGCCACATATGCCCTCCGTCGTGAAGGTGAAGCAAAAGAAGTGGCAGATCTAGTAATCTACCTTTCATCCGAGGATTCCTCTTATATTACTGGTGCAAACATAGATATTAATGGTGGTAGTTTCTTCTCATAAAACAATTCAAAATAAATAATATATAAAGATGGCAGGAGCCCAATATTGGCTCCTGCCATTTTAATATAAAATATCTATTTTGTAACAGGTGAGAGGAGAGTTTTTCCTTCAAAGTAATTTATAATATTCTGAAGGGCATAACGAGTGCTTTCTACACGTGTATCAATAGTCCCTGTGCCATTATGAGGTGATAATAGCACATTATCAAGCTGTAATAATTCCGAAGGTATTTCAGGCTCATTTTCAAATACATCCAACCCCGCACCAAATATTCTTTTTTTTTGAAGAAAATGTATCAATACTCTTTCATTAATCAGATTTCCCCTAGCTGTGTTTATCAATACCACAGAAGGTTTCATTAGTTTAAACTGTTGTATATCAATCATGTGATAGGTTTCTGAAGTCGCTGGGGCATGTAATGATATAAAATCAGATGTAGCTAACAATTCATTCAAACTGACCCAATCAGCCTCATACGCATTTTCAATTTCTTGAGATAATCTTTTTCTATTATAATATATAATTCTCATACCACAAGCAGAAGCTCTTCTTGCCAAAGCTTGCCCTATCGCTCCCATACCAACTATCCCTAAAGTCTTTCCATATAAACTGATTCCAAGATTTTCCATCACATCAATTTCTATTCCTCTTGATGAACGTAATTTCCTATCACATTCAGAAATTCTTCTAGCCACATTCAATAACAAGGAAAAAGCCAGCTCAGCCGTTGGTTCAATAACCGGTTTCGGAGAATTGGTTACCAAAATTCCTTTTGTAATAGCATAATTAACATCTATATTATCATAACCTGCTCCAAAGTTTGCAATAATCTCCAAGTTAGTAGCACGATCTATAATTTCTTTAGTTACCTTAAATGCATAAGTAGGAAGCAAAGCATCACAACGCCCAATCCATCTATCAAGCATACAGCTACTAATCAATCCTTTATCAGGCATAATAATTTTATAATCATTTACAATTGTTTCAAAAGCCACTTTAGGAAGCTGATGAGTCACAAGAATCGTTTTCATATATACTACTAAAAAAATGTTTTACTATGACAACCTAATATACTTTTATGCAAAAATAAGTTTCCAGAATTGGAAAACCAAATATAAGCTAAAAAAAGAATACTAAAACACTTAGCCGATCTCCAATCTAAACCGAATATATTTTCTAACATTTTGTTGAATCTATAAAAGAAGTATTTTGAATTAATTTGTATCTTTGCAAACATTTAATAAATTAACATATGACTGATATATTGAAGCTTTTAGAACCTGCTGGCGAAAATGCAACTGATGATATCATCAGACAAATTCGCTTTTTACTTGACTCTGGCGATTTACAACCTGGGGACAAACTTCCGGCTGAGCGTAAATTAGCTGAAAAGTTCCAAGTTGCACGTTCTCAGGTAAGGGAAGCATTTAAAAAACTAGAGTTTTATAATATCATTAAAACAATGCCACAAAGTGGCTCGGTAATCTCGGCCATTGAGTCTACTGCTTTAAATAGCTTAATCAGTGACATTTTAAAAATGGACAATTGCGACTTCCACTCTTTAGTAGAAGCCCGTTCTATTATTGAAATTAATGCTGCAAAACTTTGCGCAATTCGTCGTACAGAAGAAGATCTGAAAATGATAGAGAGCGCAATGAACAACTATAACAAAAAAATAAAAGAATGCGGTTCTGCATTAGAAGAAGATTTATACTTTCATCGTACTATTGCTGAAGGTTCTAAAAATACAGTATTAAAATCTATGATGATGACAATTACACCTGACATCATGGTAAATTATGCTAAATTTAATGTTTGTAAGACAAATTTTGAGATCCCAATAAGTGAGCATCGTCTTCTTTTCGAATATATTAAAAATAACAATGCAGAAGCAGCTAGTAATATTATGAGTCAGCACCTTACAGGAGTACTAAATTTTGCTAAAACACAACAAATTGCCCTCTAGACATAAAAAAACCAATTATAAAAAGCCCGAGAATCAATTTAACAATCAGGCTTTTTATATTAAATCATAAAGGATATTCCTCAAAAGCATACAGCAGCGTTGACAAATAACGTTCTCCCGTATCAGGCAGCAATACCACGATGTTCTTGCCCTCATTCTCCGGTAGTTGCGCCAGTTCTGTGGCAGCACTCACAGCGGCTCCCGAAGAAATCCCCACTAACAGCCCTTCGTATCTTGCCAGTTCGCGGCTCGTACGGATAGCATCATCATTGGATACTTGCAGAATTCCGTCCACAATTGCACTATTATAGTTTTTGGGAACAAAGCCCGCACCGATACCCTGAATTTTATGCGGCCCCGGTTTCCCCCCCGATAGCACCGGCGAGTCTTCCGGTTCTACGGCTATCACCTTCACTTCGGGATTATGTTTCTTCAAAGCCGCTCCAACACCACTCACTGTTCCTCCGGTGCCTACCCCAGCGACAAACATATCGACTTTCCCGTCCGTATCCTGCCAAATTTCCTGTCCGGTAGTACGCTCATGAACAGCAGGGTTAGCATGATTGTCGAATTGTTGCAAAATCAGCGAACCGGGAGTGACCGACTTCAATTCTTCGGCACGCGCCATAGCGCCTTTCATGCCGTCCGCACCGGGAGTCAAGACAAGCTCCGCCCCAAGGGCTTTCAGCAAGTTGCAACGCTCCATGCTCATAGTGTCCGGCATAGTCAAAATCAGTTTATAGCCTTTGGCAGCCGCAACAAACGCAAGTCCCACCCCG